>JBBQUE010000032.1:0-11336 GCA_038212805.1 Bryobacterales bacterium
TCGCTCCCAGGGTGCAGCCGCAGCCGCCGTTGCTGGTGGCTTCATAGAAGACGCCGAATCCGCCGCGGATCACCGTCTTGGGGGTCAGTGAATAGGCGAACCCGGCGCGCGGGCCAAGGTTGGACCAATCGGTGGGCCAGAAGCGAGTAGAACCGCTGCGGCCGGGACCGCTGCCCGCGAAGATATAAGCGCCGGGATAGTTGTTTGCGCCGGGGTTGGGCGCGGTCAATGAAACGGAGCCCATGGTGGGCGCATACCAGTTGACGGGAACGTCGTAGCGCATGCCCAGATTGAGCGTCAGCTTCGATGAAATCTTCCAGTTGTCCTGGAAGTAGAACCCGTAATACTGATACCGGATGACGGCATCCTGAACCGGCGTGGCGGCGGCGCTGGCGGAATCCGGCAGGCCGAGCAACATGCTGGCGAAGGAGTTCCCCGTGGTTCCGGTTGCGCCCGGAAGAGCGGTTTCATTGCGCGCGAAAACGTAGGTCCCGTTGGTGGTGGCTAAATCGTGGCCGAAAGTTTCCAGCCGCCGCATATCCCAGCCCGTCTTGAATTCGTGCTTGCCCTTCAGGAAAGTAAGGCCTTGCGAAAATTCGGAGGTGTAGTTGTTCTGTCCGCCATTGTTGACCTTGCCCTGCTGCATGCCAAAGGCGGTGTAACCGTCGGCCCCGGCGAATTGGATTACCGGAGTGACGTCGGAATCTCCGGTCAGGTTGGGGAAGCCGGCCTTCGAGGCGAAGCCGCTTTGCGCGGCCACGAACCACTGCTGCACGGTCCGGGAGTAGCCGTAGGTGCTGTGCAGCAACACCGTGGGGCTGAACGTGTAATCGTGATTCACGCGGAAAATACGGGGTTTCTGGTATTGGTTGCCGAGCGCGGTGCCCAGCGGGCCGTCAAAATCGGAGACGCCGTACGTGAGCTGGCTATCGATCGATTGGAAGTACGAGATGCGGTTCTTGTCGCTGAAGACATGATCGATCTTGAAGGCATAGACGTGATCGGTGACGTGGGAGACGTTCACGAAGGCGTGGTTGCTGGTGAGGGTGGGTCCGGTGGGTCCCGGGATGACGGGGATGATGTTCCGCGAAATTTTGCTGAACCGGCTGGACGGAATAATGTTGCCGGGGAAGGGGGTGCGGGTGGCGGCGGAGCCCGTGCCCATGGTGCTGGCAGGATCGTAGATCAACTGCGGAAGCTGGCTGAAGTTTCCCTGGGTCATCAATTGAGTGGGGACCGTATTCAAGGTCGCCGCGGGAGAAACCGGCCGTAGATCGTTGTCGTCGGAGAAGTAGAAGAAAGTCTTGTTCTTTCCGTTGTACAGCTTGGGGATCCAGACCGGACCGCCTACGCCACCGCTGGCGGCATTAAACCGTTCCTTCGGCCGGAAGCCGGGTGCGTTGTTGCGGTTCTGATTGACACTCCAGCCGGCGGCGTTCCAGATGTCGCGGCGCATGTTGTATGCGCCGGTGCCATGGTAGCCGTTACCACCGGACCGCGTAGTCAGGATCTCGATGCCGCCGCCGGTGCGGCCATATTCCGCCGTGTAGGTTCCCACCAGCAGCTTAAACTCACTGAAGGCTTCGGCTGAGGGAGCGTTGAAGACCGTGCCGCCGGATTCGGGAATGACGTTGCTGGTGCCGTCGATCAGTTGTTCGCGGGCGCGCCCGGTGGACCCGGCGATGCTCAATTCCGAGGAATTGTTCACGCCCGCCATGTAGCCTAGAAACGCCGAGGGGCTCTGCAATCCGCCCGACCAGAGTGGCAAGGTTTGGTACATGCGGGGCGTGACGGTTTGGCCTTTCTCGCTGGTATCGGTATCGATGGATGTCTGA
Source organism: Bryobacterales bacterium (assembly GCA_038212805.1). GTDB lineage: Bacteria > Acidobacteriota > Terriglobia > Bryobacterales > Bryobacteraceae > JANXQZ01. The sequence continues at coordinate 1,836 of JBBQUE010000032.1, forward strand.
TTAGCGCTAACCTCCACCGTCTGCTTTACGTCGCCAACTTCAAGGTGCAGATCCAGCGATTGCCGTTGGGCGATAAAAATCTGGATCTCCGACCGGATCAACTTTTTGAAGCCGGCCTTTTCGGCGGAAATGGTCCAAACGCCCGGCGGCAGGCTGGGGAAGACATAGAGTCCGGCTTCGGAAGAAACGGTGTGGAGCCGGGTGCCGGTGGTTAAAAGCGCGGCTTCGATTGTGACTCCTGGAATCGCGGAACTGTGGGGATCGAGCACGGTTCCCGACAGCGATCCGGTTTCAGATTGGGAAAAGGCGAATGGGCTAGACACTACTCCCAGCGCCACGATCAGCAAGGACCGTAAGACGTGTTGATTCAAAAAGCACCTCAAGTAATTGAACAGTGGCGTTACTATATCAATTTTTCAACTGTCAAGCTACCTAAGAAATCTGAGATGGGCGCTGGTTACGGTAAGGCTTCGTAAATCACGTAGGCGAAGCGCTTGGAATCGGGCGACCAGGAGTTCACGTTGATGGTGCCTTGGCCTCCGAAGAACGTGGTGAGCACCTGAATTTTGGGCTTTGAAGCGGGGCGCGCGCCGGGCATCGGGAGCATGCGCAACTGGGTGCCGGCCATACGCCCGCCGTGGTTCTCCGTGCCCACCGGGAAAGAGAGGAACAGCAGCCATTTGCCGTCCGGGGAGGGATGCGGGAACCAATCTTCGAACGCGTCGCGCGTGATTTGCTGGGCCTTGGCGTCGTTCGGCCCCGCGCCATCGGCCGGGATGCGCCAGATGTCCCAACCACCTGAGCGATTGGAATTGAAGTAGATCCATTTGCCGTTGGGCGAATAGTCCGGGCCATCGTCGTAGCCGGCATTTGTATCCAACTGTTCCGGTTCTCCCCCGGCGGCCGGGACGCGGAAGATGTCGTAGTTGGCGGGGGCTCCGCTGGGCCCGGGATGCTGGTGGACGTACGCCAGGTAGCGGCCATCGGGCGACCAGCCGTGGAAGTAACTGGGCGCGGCCTTCACCATTACATGCGCGTTCGATCCATCGGAGTTCGATAGATAAACCTGGGATTGCCGGGAGGCCGGCGAAGAGGCGGAAAAGGCGATCAGCTTGCCGTCGGGCGAAGGAGCATGGTCGTTGTTGAGGTGCAGCGTGGCATCAATGGGGATGAGCTCTGGCGTGGGATTTGCGCCGTCCACCGGAAGCCGGTAGAGGTGGCCGCCGGTATTCACCACCAGAAATTTGCCGTCCGGCGACCAGTTGGGCGCTTCGATCACGCCGTCCGCTTCATATAGCGTCTTACTGGATTTATCGGGCACATTGAAGATGGAAACCTTGCTCCGGTATTTCTGCGGCGGCGGGAGAGCCTGCAGCGAAACATTTGAAAACACGGCGGTTTCAAGCACGTTCGCATCGTGCGAGCACATGGCCAAACCGACGTACACGGGATCTTTGAGAACCACGGTGACGGACTTCCCGGCGCTCATGGTGCCGGAGTTTATAGTAATGTTGTCGCCGCGGCGTTCAATGCGCAGGCGAACCGGTGCGCTGAGATCGGACTTGGCTTCCTGGCGGACTTCCTGCGTGGCCGCGCCGGCAGTGGGCCGGAACTGGAGCGACGTCAAGCCATCGCCATGCAGTGCCACGTCGGCATACGCGGCATCGGGATCCAGGCTCTGCCGGATCATCAGCGCAGCCTTGCGATGCGCCACCGCTCCGGTGCCGATGAATTGCACGTCCGCCGTCAGCACCCCGTTGGCAGGCATCTTTTTCCAGACGTAGTGGAAGGCGTCCACCGTCCCCCAGATATTCGCGCCGCCGCCGGTAACGCGATATTCGCCATTCGCGAATTCCACCTTGCCTGATTGCGGGGTCTCGCCGACATCGCCGTGACCTTCGAAGACACCAATTTGATCCGCGCCGGAACAGAAGGCGACGCAGAGGGCGGCGGGCACCAGCAGGTTTGTGAAATGTTTCATAGCCTGCGCGAATTGTTTCACATCCAAGGCCCTGGGTTCAACCCGCCGGACATCCGCCGGACAGGGTGATTTCACCCAGATCGCGGCTGGGCTTCGCTGTACGGGACGCGGCGGCCTTTTGCGGGCTAGCTTGGAGACCCATCAGGTTGGTATGGCTTAGAACGTGCTGGGCATACCAGCTATGGTTAGCGGCGACAGCACAAGCAAGCGATGGTCCAAGGAAATGTATATCGCGCTGCTAGCGATGACGGGCATTGTGGTTTATCTGGCAGCGCGGTATGGATGGAATGCTTCCCCCCAACTTTACCGTTGGCCGGTGATTGTGACCGTCGTGGTGGGCGGTGCGCCCCTGCTATTCGATTTGGTTCGCAGTATGGCCAAAGGCGTTTTTGGGGCCGACCTTCTGGCCGGCATCTCCATCGCGGCCTCCATTGCGCTGGATCAATACTTCGCAGGCTCCATCATCGTGCTGATGCTTTCCGGGGGGACCGCTCTGGAACACTATGCCACGCGCCGGGCCTCCGCCGTGCTGGCTGCCATCGCCAGCCGGATGCCACGCATCGGACATAGGCAGGTGAAGGGGCAAATGGAGGGTGAAATTGCCGATATCGGGCTGGACCAAGTGGCCATCGCAGACCGCCTGGTGGTGTTCCCGCATGAAATCTGCCCGGTGGATGGCACGGTGGTGGAGGGGCGCGGCGCGATGGACGAGGCTTATCTGACAGGTGAGCCCTTTCAGATCTCGAAGGCCCCGGGCTCGCCTGTGCTTTCCGGTGCCATCAATGGCGAGACGGCCCTCACCATTTCCGTGACCAAGCTGCCCATCGATTCCCGGTATTCCAAAATCATGCAAGTGATGCAGGAGGCGGAAGCCAACCGCCCCAAGATGCGCCGGATCGCGGACCGGTTGGGCGCATGGTACACCGTTGTAGGTCTGGGCGTGGCCGTGCTTGGCTGGGTTCTGGGGAACGATCCCACCCGTTTTCTGGCGGTGCTGGTGATCGCAACTCCGTGTCCGCTGCTGCTGGCGATTCCGGTGGCCGTGATCGGGGCAATCTCGCTGGCCGCCAGCCGCGCCATCATTATCAAGAACCCGTCGATGCTCGAGACCGTGGGTTCGTGTACCACCATCATCTTTGATAAGACCGGCACGCTCACTTATGGCAAACCGGAGCTCACTGAAATCGCCTGCGCGGAGCACGTGGACCGGCAGCGGATTCTGCGGATGGCCGCCAGCCTGGAGCAATACTCCAAGCATCCTTTGGCTTCCAGCATTCTGGCGGCGGCGCGCGCGGAGAAGCTGGAGTTGGAGCAGGTTTCGGAAATCCATGAGAGAGCCGGAGAAGGGCTGACCGGATCCATCGGGCCGGACCTGGTTCAGATCACCGGACGCAAATCGGTAGCCGCGGCGGCGCTCCCACCTGCTGGCGCTGGCATGGAGTGCATCGTATTGGTGAACGGGGAGTATGCCGCGATCCTGCGCTTCCATGACACACCGCGCAAGGAGAGTAGCGCATTCATTCGGCATCTGGGCCCCCGCCATCAGGTGACCAAAGTGCTGCTGCTCTCCGGAGACCGCGAATCGGAAGTGAAGTATCTTGCGGCCAAGGTGGGTATCCGGGAGGTGTTGTTCGGAAAGAGTCCCGAGGAAAAAGTGGCTATCGTTCGACAGGAGGCCGCCAAAGCTCCTACCATGTTCCTGGGCGATGGCATCAACGACGCGCCGGCCATGCAGGCGGCTACCGTGGGCGTGGCGTTCGGCCAGGACAGCGAGATCACCGCGGAGGCGGCCGATGCCGTGGTGATGGATGCATCGCTCGGTAAGGTAGATGAACTGATGCACATCGGGCGCCGCATGCGCGTTATCGCCCTGCAAAGTGCGATTGGGGGGATGGCGCTCAGCATGATCGGGATGGGTCTGGCTGCCGCGGGATTGCTGCCCCCGGTAGCCGGCGCCATTGCCCAGGAAGTGATTGACGTTGCGGCCGTGCTTAACGCTTTGCGGATGACTCTGCCGGTGAAGGGTTTGCGTGACGAGGGGATTTAGGGGCTTGCTCTAATAAACGTGGCGCGGGCGAAACGGAGCCAGCTTCGTTTCTTAGAACTCGTGCCAGATTGCCTAAGCTGTAAGGAAACTGCTCCATAGCCTCAAAGTTCCACGCTGCTGGCATCGGCGGAGAGCAGGGTTCCTGGCCGCGGGTCCGGCGGTAGCTAAGCCAGTGAATCAGGGCTGAGCATGGCGCAAGCAGAAAGACCAGGGCCAGGAATGCTTCCAGCATCGCCATGAGCGGCGTCGACAAAGCGGCCTGTACGTCACCCACTCCTCGCCTTATCGGCAAGAAGGGGGGGATCTTGAATTGATTTGTGCTAGCGGGAAGCAGCCAGGAACTTGCCGATATTCTGGTTCAGGAACTTCGCGTCGGCCGGGTTGCTGGCGGCTCCGGCGGTGTGTCCCCACAGAGAGGGAATGGGCTGCAGCGTTACGCCAGGGATGAACGCGGCTTCGTAACGGGCGTCGGTGAGGGGGAAATACAGATCGGTTTCCGATGGCATGTAGAGGATCGGGACCCGGATGGATTTCAGCGCCCGCTCCTCATCTCCGTTGAATCCCGGAGTTGTGCCCACGTCGTGTTTGGCCCACGTGCGGCATTGCAGGATCAGATTATTGGCGTCGGCTCCGGGGATGAAGCGGGTACGGAAACGGTCCAGCACCTGGTCAAAGGTGGTCCCGGGCGGACGGGAAGCGCGCCATAGTTCCTTGCGCCACCATTCCTGGGAGTAAAGCCAGGCAGCCCAGACGGTGCCGAACGCCTCCAGGCCTTTCAGCGGCTGCGTCTTGTAATCGCCCGCTTGAAATACGGGGTCGGCCGCGATGGCCGCGATCTGGCCTTCCAGCCGGACCACTCCATGGGGATGGCACTTAGCGGTGCCGGAGGTGGCGACGATGCGGTCCGCGAAATCCGGGAAGCTCACGGCCCATTGGAAGGCCTGTTCCGCGCCCATGGAAAAGCCCACAATGGCGCGCAGGTGGGTGATCTTCAGTTCATCCACCAGCAGACTGTGGACCGCCTGCACGTTGTCGCGGATGGTGGTGACCGGGAAGCGGGGCCCATGAAAAGGCTCGGGCGTGTTGCTGGGCGAAGAGGACCGCCCGTTCCCGAAGAGTTCCGTTGCAACCAGGAAGAGGCCCGCGGGATCCAGCGCCTGGCCGGGTCCAATCAGCCACTCATAACCGTGAGAGTTCGCCATGTAATGGGATGGCAGCAGCACCGCGTTATCGCGCGCGGCGTTCAGTTTGCCATAGGTGCCGTACATGACCAGCGCTTCGGGGAGCACCGCGCCACTTTCGGTCTTGAACTTCGAAATGCGGAATTCATGCTCCGTGGAGGCGGGGGGCGGAACCGTCTGGGCATGGAGGGCCGGCAGAGCCAGCAGCGTTAAGGAGAAGCCGTGAAGAAATGCGCGCACGGCTACCTAGTTTACGCCAGTCGAAGTTGACGGCTGCCCTTCACCGCATATATGATGAACGCCACTACATCTCTACTTGGGAGCCCAAATGCGTTTGCCTCGTTGCTTCGTACTTGCTTTTGCACTGATCGCGGTTGTATCGCTGGCCAGCGCCCAGATCGGTAGTTCCACCATCACCGGCCGTGTCACTGACGCCTCAGGAGCTATTGTTCCCAAGGTGAATGTCTCCATCGTCCAGGCCAGCACAAATTTCCAGTTCACCGCCGTCACGAATGATGACGGACTTTACCGCGTTCCTTCGCTTTCGCCCGGCGCATACCGGCTGACGTTTGAAGCCCAGGGCTTCAAGAAATTCATCCGCGAAGGCATCGAATTACGGACGGGCGACGTCCAGGAAATTGATGTCGCGCTCCAGGTTGGCGCTCTTACGGAATCTGTATCCGTGAGCGGGGCCGCCCCGTTACTCGAAACCGAAACGTCCGCGATTGGCGCCGTGGTGGGGGGCGATGTGCTCCACAAGCTGCCGCTGTACCAGCGCTATATCAACTCCACATTGAACCTGACGCCGGGCTTATCCATGGGCGGTTACGGGTATGGAGGCAACCTGGGCAGTTACCATTTGGCGGGCCAGCGCAACGGCGCAATCGGGCTGTTTGAGGACGGCGTGAACGGCAATGAGCAGACCTCTGGAACCACGGTTATTAAACCCATTCAGAACTCCGTGGAAGAAGTGAAGGTGCTCACCACCACGCTTCCGGCTGAGTACGGGCACTCCGCGGGCGGCGTGATCGCGGTGGTGAAGAAGAGCGGGACGAATGAATATCATGGCCTGGCCGCGGATTACGGCCGCACGCGCCGGATGCAGCACCGGCTGTTCTTCGATAACTTGAAGACCTCCGACCCGCGCGCCGGCTTTCCAAATGGCCTGCCCACGTGGTTCATGGATCCGGAGGCGAACTTCAGCGGCCCCGTCTCGATTCCAAAACTGTATGACGGGCGCAACAAGACTTTCTTCTTCTTCGCGTATCAGAAGCTGATCGAAAAGAAATCGGCGCAGGTGATTGTGAACACGCCCACCGATGCCATGAAGAATGGAGACCTTACGCTGGGCGGGAAAGGCAATCCGATTTTCGATCCGTCCACGACGCGGCAGCTACCCGATGGCACCTGGTTGCGGGATCCCATTCCGGGTAACGCGATTCCGAAGAGCCGCTTCAACCCAGTGGCGCAGGCCATTCTGGGAGCGAACCCGTGGGTTTCACCGAATGCCGCCGGGTCTCTCACAAATGCGGGACCGACCAGCAATCTGATTACTTCCGAGAACTCCAGGACCTACTTTGAAGATTACAGTTTTCGGATCGACCATCAGTTCAAACCTACGTTTAAGGTGTACACCAGCTACACCTACAATCACCAGAACGGATTGAACCGGCCCACCAATATCAATGTGAAAGCGTTTGACGGAAGCCAGGGCGTGGAAACCCCGTACACGGGACAGAACGCATCCATCGGCGGTACCTACGTTATTAATCCCACCACCATCAATGATGCGCGCGTGGGTTACTTCCGGGTCCGGAACGATACGTTCTCCTATTCGGCGGGTCAGAACTGGGCGCAGAAGCTGGGCATTCCCAACGTAAGCGGCGCGTTGATGCCGCAGTTCGGAGCGCCGGGTCCCGACCGGTATGGGCAAAGCGGGCTGTACGGCCTGACCGGGAACGGCGCGTCGCGAAACATCAACGAGACCATTTCTTTCCGGGATGATCTTACTAAGATCGTGGGCGCGCACTCGTTCAAGATGGGTTATGAGCTGCTGCATTTCAGGTTGAACTCTACCCAGACCAACCGGCCCAGCGGAGCGTTTTACTTCGACAATATGACGGCCGGCCTGCAACCGAACGGACAGCCGGTGAATAACACGGGGTCCACCTGGGCGGGCTTCCTATTGGGCTACGTGCGGGAAGCTTACTTCGACGCCGAGCTCACTTCCTGGCTGCCGCGGTCCGACATTCACAGCTTCTATTTTCAGGACGACTGGAAGTTTAGCCGCACGCTTACTTTTAACCTGGGAGTGCGCTACTCAAACGAAAGCCCCTTCACCACGAAGTATGGCTTGCAGAGTAACTTCGATCCCAACGGAACCGATAACGTGGTGACGGGTGGAAAAGGCGCAATCATCCACCCCCAAGGATCCCTGAATGCCCGGGATAACAATAACTTCCAGCCGCGCATCGGCCTGGCTTGGCACCCCCTAACCAAGTGGGTGTTCCGCGGCGGTTTCGCCGTTAATACGATTGATGTTAAGTTCCCTTCGTCGCGCGGCCAGTTTGATGAATACGTTGCCGTGAACGATCAGGTACGCGCCTCGGGCGACCCCCGGCCGTTGTTCCTGATCAACCAGGGACCTTCGACGACGTTTAACATTCGCGCGAACAGCACCGCCGGCTTCGTGAACCCGGCGGGGAACTATAGCGGACGGAACGTAGAATGGTGGGATCCAAAGCTTCGCAATCCCTACGTGCTGAATTTCAGTGGAAGCCTGCAGTATCAGATGGCATCGAAATACGTACTGGAGTTGATGTATCAGGGCTCGGCGGGCGTTGGGCTGCTGGAGCGCTGGCAGTACAACACGTTCCCGGTCGACTACGCCGCCAACGACCCGGTGTTACAAAACAAGGTGTTCGCCGCGCCGCAGAACTACCGTCCATTTCCGAACTTCGGAAACGTAATTCTGCGTTCGAACTTCGGACACTCCACCTATCATTCCGGTACGGTGAAGCTGGAGAAGCGCTATTCGCAAGGCCTGACGTTCAGCACGTTCTACACCTTCTCAAAAGCCATCGACAGCCAGGACAACGATAACGACGGAAGCGGTTTGGCCCCGATTCAAAACCGGGGATTGGAGAAAGCGCGCGCCGGGTACGACCGCAACCACCGCTTCAACTTTTACACCACTTATGAACTGCCATTCGGCAAAGGACGGACGTTCATGAATAAAGGCGGATTGGCCAATGCGATTCTGGGCGGATACGAAATTGCCTTCATCGAGACCATCGAGAGCGGCAATCCTTACAACTTTACGTTCTCCGATAGCCCCTACAACTACTACCCGACTTTCGCCGGCAACCGGCGTCCGAACCTGATCAAACAGCCAGCCTTGTTGCCTAACTGGGGCGACGTGGGCGGCGACCGTTTCAATCAGAACAACCGCAATCCGGTGCTCGACATCAATAGCTTCGCTTATCCCGCGGCCTTTACGCCTGGCAACGCGGGACGCAACATCCTGACTGGCACGCGGCTGCTGTGGTCCCAGGTATCGGTGCAGAAGAACTGGATCATTAGGGAACGGATGAAGGTCCAGCTCCGGTGGGACTTCCAGAATCCATTCCACAACTACAACTGGAGCGATCCGTCGTTGAGCTACACGCTGGCGAATCCGAAGTCGTTCGGCAAACTGCTGAGCGATCAACGAACGGCTTCGGTGGGCGGACAACCGCTGATGAATCTCACGCTACAGGTGAGTTGGTAACGCTACTCAGCGATGAACTTGCCGGAACTCAGCCCATCAGCGAAAGTAGGGGTCGGGTTCCGGAATTGCCGCGCCGTCCTTGCGCGGCGAGGATCCGGCGTAGTTCACCTTGGTCTTCACGTCGTGCATCACGGCCTGCCCGCCGCCCATCCAACCGGAGAAGTCCCCCACCACGTTCAGCCGGTGGCCCCGGTTGGTTAATTCGTCGCGAACATCCTGGGGTACGCGTCCTTCAATCCGGATATCGCAGCCACCGAGATTCAGCTTGTTGAACCGCGGAGCCTCCAGCGCCATCTGGAGGTTCATTCCGTGATCCACCATGTTTGAGACGAACTGCGCCTGGGCCTGCGCCTGATTCATGCCGCGCATGATGCCAAACCCGATGCGCTGCGAATCGATCTCCATGAAGCCCGGAATAATGGTGTGAAACGGACGCTTGCGCGGACCCAACGCATTCGGGTGCGTGGGATCGGTAACGAACCCGCCGCCCCGGTCATGCAGCAGAAATCCCATGCCCTCCACC
>JBBQUE010000033.1:0-11316 GCA_038212805.1 Bryobacterales bacterium
CACTGAGAATATCGCCAAATAAATTCGAAGCCACCACCACATCAAAGCTGGCCGGCCTGCGGATAAAATTCATGGCGGCGGCATCCACCAGCAGGGTCTCCGTCTCAATGTCGGGGTATTCCTCTGCCACTGCGTCAAAAACGCGATCCCAAAGCACCAGACCGAACCCTTGCGCGTTCGATTTGGTTACCGAGCATAGCCGCTTCTTCCGGTTGCGGGTCCGGGCCTGATCGAACGCGAAGCGCACCACGCGCTCAATCCCGTGCCGGGTGAAGACACCGGTCTGAATGGCCACTTCCTGCGGCTGATCCTGATGCACGAAGCCACCCACCTGGGAGTATTCGCCTTCGGTATTCTCCCGAACAACAACCATATCGATCTCGCCGGGATTCGCGAGCGGAGATTTCACGCCTTTGTAGAGAACCGCGGGACGGACGTTGGCGAACTGATCGAAGCCGCGGCGTATGGGCAGCAGCAGTCCGTTCAGGCTCACGTGGTCGGGAACCTTGGGCCAGCCGATCGCCCCCAGAAAGATCGCATCCTTGGGCTGCAGCAGGTCCAAAGCATTGGCGGGCATCATCTGCCCGTGCTGGAAATAATGGCCGGACCCCCAGTCAAAATATTCGTAAACGAAGTGCGTACCATGCGTTTGCGACACCTTATCCATTACTCGGAGTGCCTGGGGCACTACTTCTTGGCCTACTCCGTCACCCGGGATTACGGCAATCGCAAACTGTTTCATGTTACCCTTCAGATTCTCGCCTCAATTCTCTCATGGCATCACTTACCAACAAGACTGCGCTCGTGATTGGAGCCAGCCGGGGCATCGGCCTCGCAATTGCCCGTGAACTCGCTTACGCCGGCGCGAGAACCATCCTGGCCGCCCGTTCCATGCCCGTGCTGGAGCGCGAGGCGCTTGCGCTGCGGGCTTCAGGCATGCAGGCCGTCCCCATGCAGCTGGATGTGACCCACCCGGACGCCACCAATCAGCTGCCCGATTGCGACATTCTGGTGAATGTTTCGGGGACCAACGTCCGCAAGGCGTTTACCGACTATACCCAGGAAGAATACGACCGGATTTTTCAAACCAACCTGCATGGCATTGCGCACATTACTCGCCGGGTGGGCGAACGCATGATCGCCCGTGGCCGGGGCGGCAAGATCATTTTCATCGGCAGTCTGATGTCGCTGTTGGGTCTTCCGTATCTGACCGTCTATGCCATGACCAAGAGCGCGCTGGCAGGCCTGACGCACAGTTTAGCCGCGGAATGGGGCCAGCACAATATTCAGGTGAACTGTATCGCGCCGGGCTTTATCCTGACCGATCTGAACCGGGAAATGTGGCAGGCCGAAGAGATGAAGAAATGGCTGGAGGCCAGCCAGGCAAATCCCCGGATGGGGACGCCCGCCGACATTGCACCGCTGGCAGTTTTCCTCAGTGGCGCGGGATCGGATTACATCACGGGACAGGTAATCGCCGTGGATGGCGGGTACTCCACTACCGCCAACTGGCCTTTCCACCCGTAGGCTAGAGCAGCTTCAGGATTGCCGCTTCCAGCGCTTTCATGTCGGCTTCGCCGATGAAAGACCGCGCTTTGTGCCCCTTGCGGTCGTAGAGAAACGAGGCCGGCAGCGCGCCGCTCCATTGTGGATCAATGGCGTTGATGAAGGCTTCGTCGTTCTTCGGGGTCTTTCGATAGAGCATGCCCTTCGCACCGTTCTGCTTCAAAATCTTTTCCGCCGTGGCTTCCTGCTCGGGCTCATCGGCTGAGATCAGAACCAGCTCAAAACCGCGCGCCGCCAGCTTGGTTTGCAGCTTGAGCATGTCCGGCATTTCCTTGCGGCAGGGCAGGCAATAGGTAGCCCAGAAGTTGTACAGCACTACCTTCCCCTTGTGTGCCGCCACGGTTTTTGGGAAGCCGCTCTCGTCCATGGGCAGCAGCGCGGCGGGCAGCAGCGTGGCAACGAACAGCAACAACGGAGCCCAGGGTGCCACTAGGTCACCTTCCTGGCGCGTTTAATAGTACAGCCGAATGCCTTGGTTTCGGCCTTAGGAACCGGCCGGCCAGCCAGAACCGCGTCTAGCGCCATGCGTAGGGTCTTTTGTTGTACGCGCGCCTCATTCCGGTTGTCATCCATCTGGCCATGGTAAACCAGCACGCCGCGCTTATCAAACACATAGCTCTCGGGCGTCACTTGCGCGCCAAACCGGTCCGCCATCTGGTTGTCGTGGTCTTTGTAGACAGGGAAGGGGAACCCGACGCTTTTGGCATGTTCACGCACGTTCTTGCTGGATTCCGTCCGGTTGGCGTTCGCAAAAACGAACGTAACTCCCTTATCTTTATAGTCGTTATAGAGCGCGCTCATGCGGTCGTTGTAAGCGTTCGAAACTGGACATTCCACGGAAACGAATGTCAGGACCGAAACGCCGCCGCCCGTTGTGAACGACTTCGCGTGCCCATCCAGATCCCGCACTACGATGTCGTTCCCTTGGCCAAACTTTCCTTGGCCAAACAAGGCTGCGGCCATTATGAAAAACAAAGCCAAGGGAGGGGTCATTTGAGTTTCAGGGCGATGTTCGCAGCCTTTCGGCTATCGTAAACGCTCAGGATCTTGGTGGCGGTTTCCGACCCCTTGTAATCCGCCTTCACTTCGTAATCCACGTTTGTGCTCAGCCCGGCAAAGTGAAAACTACCGTCCGCCTGTGTGTAGAACGAGCGGATCTGCAAGCTCTTGGTATCTTTCAATTGCACCACCGCGCCCTCAACAGTCTTGTTCGCCGAATCGGTGACCGTACCCTGCAAGGTGCGGGTGTTCGCGTCCTCGTTCGGTTTGTGGTCCTGGGCCACCAGCGCAAACCCCGATACCAGCATAAGAACGGCAATCCAGTAGCTGCGTTTCATTTCTGCAACACCTCTAGTGTTTCGATTCAGCCGCAAGCAGGAAAGTTACGTCAAAGCGCTGCTCGCCTTCCGCCGCCAGTACCTTTTCCTGGGATATCAAGCCTTTGGCGGATACCCCCACGGAATACTTCCTGGCCTCAACGGGTATGCGGAATACATACTCCCCGCGGGCATCGGATACGCCTTTGAGCTTGTGCTTCGATCCAGGCTCAACCGGGAAGGCCGCCAGCGTCAGATCCGCCCCAGGCAGCGCGAATCCCGGTTCGCGGAAAACGGTGACGGCGATCAATCCGTGCGCTTCGGAAACTTTGGGTTTCTTCTCGCCCGCGGCCATACCGGCCAGCAGGGCGAGCGCCAGGAAACTACTTCCAATCCTCGTCTTCTTCCTCCTCTTCCTCTTCATCTTCATCCTCGTCTTCGTCGAATTCGAAATCTTCTTCTGCTTCCTCTTCGTCGCCGTCTTCCTTCGCAAGGTGGACTTCAAGCGGTTCCAGACTGGCCACAGTCAAGGTAGCGCCGCATTCGTCGCAGGAGAGCGTGTCGCCTTCGTCCAATTCTTCTTCTTCCACATCAACTACCGCGTCACAACTGGGACAGTTCACCATGATTCTCCTTCCAGAATGCAATTATAAGGTCGCCGAAACGAAAATCGGAGCCGCATCACCATTATTACCCTGAGTTGACGTCCTGATAGTATGAGAGGCTGGAAATAATTAAGGATTGTCCATTCTGCGAAATTGTCCTGGGGAAGCTTCCGGCTTTCCTGGTGTTGGAGGATGAGCACAGCCTCGCCTTCCTTGACAGGCGCCCACTGTTTCCGGGACATTGCCTGCTGATTCCGAAGCGGCATTTCAACACGCTACTGGATCTGCCGCCGGACCTGGTGGCTTCGTTATTTCAAAACGCGCAGAGGGTGGCGCGCGCCCTGGAATCCGGCCTCGGGGCGGAGGGCTCGTTCATCGCCATCAACAACCGCGTCAGCCAGAGCGTCCCCCACCTGCACATCCACATCGTGCCCCGGCGGCGGAAAGACGGGTTGAAAGGATTCTTCTGGCCGCGCCATGCCTATCGCGACGAGGCCGAGATGCGGGAGGTGCAAGGCCGCCTGCGGGATGCGCTTGATCTGTTGTATGATCTCAAGAACTCCCCTGAGGTGGATCCAAGTTGATATCCCTGCGTATAATTCTTGCCGCGACTCTGCTCGCCGCCCTGTGCTCTCCCCCCAGCCTGCATGCCCAAGCCGTTTACGGCAGCATTGTGGGAACCGTTCTCGATTCTTCCGGCGCGATCGTCGCCGGGGCTAAAATCACGATTCGAAATCTGGAACGCGACGTGGTAAACAACACCACCTCCAATGAATCCGGCAATTATAGCCAGCGCTACCTGATCGTGGGACATTACCAGATCATTGTGGAAGCCCCAGGTTTTCAGAAATCCGCGTATGAAAACGTGGGCGTTTCGGTGGATTCCGAAGCTCGCGTGGACGTGAAGCTGCAAGTCGGCGAAGTGAACCAAACCGTGGAAGTGCAGTCGGAAGCGCCGATGCTGAAAACCGAGCGCAGCGACGTTTCCACCACCTATAACCAAAAGGCCGTGGCCGAGTTGCCGGTGTTGAACAGGCGCTTCACCAACTTTCAGCTCATGACGCCGGGTGTTTCGCTCTGGCCGGTGAGCTTGACTGCCGCCCAACCCGAAAATCCGCAGGGCTCCTACCGGATCCTGGTGAACGGACAGAGTTTCGCCGGGGTCTCCCACCTGCTGGACGGAACTGATAACCACGATGCCGTGCTCGGATGGATCGTGATTAACCCGACGCTGGAATCGGTGACCGAAGCCAAAGTTACCACGGCGTCTTTCGATGCCGAGTTTGGCACCTCCGCCGCGGCCGTGGTAAGCGCCCAGACCAAATCCGGCACCAACACCTTGCATGGCAGTGGGTTTGAATTTCTCAGGAACGATCATTTGCAAGCGCGGAATCCGTTTACGCAGTCGCTGCCGATCTTTGGAACGGGCGGCCGCAAGATTCCGGTGACGCAATGGAATCAGTATGGCGGCTCCATCGGCGGCGCAATCAAGAAGAACAAGCTGTTCTACTTTGGGGATTATCAAGGCACCCACCGCAACACGGGTGGCAGCGTTCTGCTGCGGCTGCCGTCGCTGGCTGAACGTACGGGCAATCTAAGCGGCTTGGGCCTGGCAATCTACGACCCTGCCAGCGGCGCCACCCCCGCTACCCGCACGCCGTTTCCGAACGCCACCATCCCACCCAACCGCATCTCTTCGCAAGCGGCCGCGCTGTTGAAGTTGTTCCCGGCTCCCAATGTCCCGTCCTCCAAGGACCAGCCGAACTACTCTGGATCGGGCGCGGTCAAGTTCAACGACGATGCCTTCAACACCCGCGTGGATCATTACACCACCGAGAAACTCCACATCTTCGGCCGGTATAGCCTGGCGAAGTTCAACATCAATTCACCGGGGATTTACGGTCCGGCGGGCGGCCCCGGGTACGATCCCAGCGGTAGCGTGAATTCCTTCGCCGGCCAATCCACATCGCTGAACCATAGCATCGCGGCGGGTTTTGACTATGTGGTGCACCCCAACCTGTTCACGGATTTCCGTTTTGGATTCTTCCGCTATCAGGTCCACGTGGTGCCGAATGGCCTGGAAACCACCCCGGCGGGCGACGCCGGAATTCCGGGCCTGAACCTGGACAAGACTTTTACTGGCGGGATGCCGGCATTCTTCATCAACGATTACGGCAATAACCTGTTTAAGTTTGGCTACGCGCTGGGCGTGAACGGCTGCAACTGCCCGCTGATTGAGAATGAAAAGCAGATCCAGTTTGTAAACAACTGGACCAAGGTACAGGGCAATCACACCATCAAGTTCGGTGCCGATATCCGGCGCGCGTACAACTTGCGCGTTCCCAGTGACCAGCATCGCGCGGGACAGCTCTCCTTTAACGCCGCCGGAACCCAGGGCCCCAGTGGCGGTGGTTCCGGATTGGCCACGTTCCTGGTGGGTAACGTGCAACTCTTCCAACGCTACGTGAGTTCGGTGGAAGACGCCAGCGAAACGCAAAACCGCTGGTTCTTCTATGGACAAGATACCTGGCGCGTGAACCAGAAACTGACCGTGAATTATGGAATCCGTTGGGAGCTTTACCGGCCCCAGAGCGTGAATGGTCCTGGTAAGGGCGGCTATGTGGATCTGGGCACCGGCGAAGTGCTGGTGGCGGGATCCCCGGGCGTTGGGCTGAATCTCAACGTGCAAGCCCGCCTCACCGATATCGCTCCCCGGCTGGGAATCGCGTATCAGCTGAACTCGAAGACGGTGATCCGGACCGGTTACGGCCGGGGGTATGACCTGGGTGTCTTTGGATCCATCTTCGGCCACAACGTAACCCAGAATCTGCCCGTGCTGGGAATTCAAACCCTGGCCCCGGCGAATAACTACGACACAGTTTTCAACCTTGCCAACGGCCCCACGGTACTGAAGCCAGGTAGTGTTTTGGATTCGCAACCGAAGGGCCCGAACGGCCATCCGCTGCTGCCGAACGGAGTAACGCCGTTTATCATTTCGAAGGACATGCGGCTGCCCACGGTGGACGCGTGGAATTTCACGATTCAGCGGCAACTGACCGGATCCATTTCGCTGGAAGCGGCTTATGTGGGCAACAAGGGCACGCACGTGTTCGCCGGCACAGGCGGAGATTATGATCCCAACCAGGCCACGTTGGTGGGCTTTGGTACATTGTCCACGAATCAGCGCAAGCCCTTTTTCCAGAAGTTCGGGTGGTCACAAAACCTGCGCTACTTCGCCAGTGATTCCAGCAACAACTACAATTCGCTGCAGGTCAAACTCGAGAAGCGCTTCGCGCAAGGTCTGCAGATGTTGGCCCACTATACGTGGTCTCGCAACATGGACTTCACTGGAACCTACTATCCGGTGAACGCGAAGTATTCCTACGGACCGGGCGATAACAACCGGGCCCACTCCATGATGATCGCGTCGCTCTGGGAGGTTCCTTATGGGCGCGGTCGGAAGTACGGCAAGGATATTTCAAAGCCCATGGATTGGTTGATCGGCGGTTGGCAGATGAACGGCGTATTTAACCTGGCCAGCGGGTTGCCGTTTACGCCTAGTTATCAATCCTGCAACGCCGACCGCGATTCCGGTTGGTGCCGGCCAGATGTGGCAGGCGCATGGCAGGCCAGCAGCCCCAGCCAGTTCGGATGGTTCAATACTTCGCCCACGGTTCTTACCGCGAATGGCCAAGTGGGTGGGGCGTGGCAGCGTCCGCAGCGCGGAGTTCAGGGCAATGTGGGCCGCAACGCATTGTGGGGGCCGAAATTCGGCCAACTGGATATGTCGTTCTTCAAGGCATTCGCCATCACCGAAAGGGTGAATCTGCAGTTCCGGGCGGAATCCTTTAACTTCACGAACCATACCAATTTGGGCCAGCCCAATGGCTGCGTGGATTGCCCTGGAGTGGCGGGGCGCATCTTCAACGCCATTGGGAATTATGTGCCGCGGCAATGGCAGATGGCCGCGCGGGTTACGTTCTAGGAACCTATCAATTGGGTGGCCGGTTACCCGCCGGCCACCTGGTTCCATTTTGCCTTCGTCGTGGGCCGAACACTCAGGCATCGAGTGCTGGCGGCCGCCTCCAACCCGTATCAGCCATCACCCAAAATGCCCACACTCCAAGACCAATTCGGACCCATTGATATTTACCTCTTCGATCAGCTGCTGCGGGGGCGCATCACTCCGGGTTCGCGTATTCTCGACGCCGGGTGCGGCTCCGGTCGCAATCTGGTCTACTTCCTCCGGCAAAGATATGAGGTCTTCGCCGCCGATTGGGACCCGCTAGCTATTGACGAAACCCGCCGCCTGGCCGCCGCCTTGGCCCCCGCGCTCCCGGCCACCAACTTCCACCTGGAACCACTGGAAGCAATGTCGTTCCCTGAATCATTCTCACCGGTCGTGCTTTTGAACGCCGTCCTCCATTTCGCCCGCGACGAGGACCATTTCAGGGCCATGCTGGAGGGCGCGTGGCGCGTTCTCAAGCCCGGCGGCCTCCTATTCTGCCGCTTGGCCTCCACCATCGGAATGGAGCGTCAGGTCCAGCATGTTTCGGGACGCCGTTATCTACTGCCCGATGGCTCCGAACGCTTCCTTGTCGATGAAATCCTCTTGATGAATCTCACCGCCGAACTCGGTGGCCAATTGCTGGATCCGCTGAAGACGACCGTGGTGCAGGATCAACGGGCGATGACTACCTGGGTCCTGCAAAAGAATGCCTGACCAGCCCCAGGCGATGCAATCGGATACGATGATGGGGACGGAGTAGCGTACGCAGTATTGAGGTCTGCATTAATGATACAGAGTCGTATTTGTTGGCTGCTGTTGGCGGGAATCGCGGGAATCCTGCCGGGCGTTATGCAAGCCCAGGTTCCGATGCCCCGCACCCCTGGGCAGAACCCGAACGGCATGCGAATATTCCTGTGGACGGGCCTCAAGACGCACGGCGCCGGTCAGCATGATTATCCGCAGTTTCTCGCCGATTGGAGCAAGCTGCTTACCGAGCGTGGCGCGGTGGTGAACGGCGCGCTGCATCCCCCGTCGCGGGCGGATCTTGAAAAGACCGATGTGGTCGTGATTTACAAAGGCGACGTAGGATATCTCACGGACGCGGATAAGGCGGCCCTGGAGACATTCGTGCAACGCGGAGGGGGGCTTGTGAGCCTGCATGATGCCCTATGCGGGCCCGATCCGGCTTACTTCTCGAAGTTAATCGGAGGTGCGAAGAAGCACGGCGAAGTGAACTATACACTCGATGCGCCCGTTCCCTATACGGTAGTGGACAAGACCGATCCAATCATGAAAGATATGTCGAATTTCACTCTGTTTGATGAGTCGTTCTTCAATATCACCTGGGCGGCCGGCCCGGCAGTCCACGTGCTGGCGACCGCGGAAATCGCGCCCACGCGCAGTGCGGGCGAGCATCGCGGTGAGAAGGTCCCGCAGATCTGGACCTATGAGCACCCGGCCGCGGGTGGGCAGACGGCCCGTGCCTTCGTGTGGATGCAGGGACACACGTACGCGAATTTCTCCAACTACCAGATCCGGCGCATGCTCTTACGTGGAATCGCCTGGGCGGCGAAAAGGCCCGTGGATGAATTGCTGGATTACGTGGAGCCCCACTACAGCGTAGAAGGGCATGACGATTAGACAGCCGCGCTAAGGGATGATCCTGGCCGCCGGCGCGTTCTCAAGCGCGAAGGCCACAATGCTGTCATCGGTCACGGAATTACCAAAGAAGCCGCCCCCGGTAGAGGCGATCACAACATACTGCCTTCCGTCCCGGCCTTCGTAGGTCATCGGCGTGGCTTGCGCGGCGCCACCCAACCGCACGGTCCACAGCTCCTGGCCGGTTCTGGCCTCGAATGCGCGGAAGCGGGCGTCATCGGTTGCACCGACGAAGACCAGCCCTCCGGCAGTCGCGATCGTGCCGCCATTCCCCGGACGCCCCGTATTCTGCTTATCTTCTGGCAGGCCATCCGTCACTCCAAGCCGCACCTTCCACGCAATTTCACCCGTGTTCACATTGACGGCTGCAAGTTCTCCCCAGGGCGGCTGCTGGCATGGCAGCTGCTGCGTGCCGAAGCCTTTCACGCTGAACCGTCCCCCACCGGAGACGCCATCATAGGGACCATTCGGATCAACCCGGTTGCCTTGTCCATTCGCCTGCGCCGGACCGCTCGCCGGATTGTGATCCTTCAGGCCACTCATCTGGCCCAATTCATTGACATTGGCGAAAAGATATCCAAGCTGCGGATCGAACGATGTTCCGCCCCAGTTCACGCCGCCATGGTTACCCGGAAACTGCACCCGCAGGTGTTTATAACTCACCGGCAGGAAAGGCCCGCCTAATTCCACACCTTCAATCAGCTTCCGGCATGCCGATTCAAGCTCCGGCGTGACCGTCGCGATATCCTCTTTGCCAAATGTCATCCGGGCCAGCGGCGGCGGCTTCAGGGGAAAGGGCTGGGTCTTCGACGCGCGCTCCAGTGGCACGCTGCTCCGCGGGACGGAGCGTTCCTCCACTCCATAGATAGGCTTGCCGGTCACCCGATCCAGCAGGAACACCATTCCCGTCTTATTCATGGCCACCACGGCCGGAATCGTTTTACCCCCCTGTTTCACGTCGATCAGCGCCGGAGCGCCCGTCAGATCGGCATCCCAAATGTCGTGATGGACCACCTGAAAGTGCCAAAGATATTTTCCGGTATTCGCATCGGCCGCAACCAGGCTGGAACTGAAAAGGTTGTCGCCAGCGCGATCGCCACCATACTGGTCAACCGATGGCGCTCCGAATGGCATGTAAACAATGCCGCGCTTCTCATCTACCGTAAGCAATCCCCAGACGTTCACGCCGGAGCGATTCTTCCAACTGTTGCCGGCCCATGTGCTGTTATATTTTTCGCCCGCCTGTGGAATGGAATGGAAAGTCCACGCCAGTTTGCCGGTGCGCATATCCCAGGCGCGCACGTCGCCGGCGGGCCCTAGCGGCGGATTTTCCTGCGTTGTGCCGCCCGTGATTACCAGATTTTTGTAGACAATCGGCGGCGAAGTGAGCGCGTTCCGGCCAGGAAGCCCGTGCATAATCGAATCCGTATTCAGATTCACAACGCCGTTGTCCCCAAACCCCGCGTTTGGCTTCCCGGTCTTCGCGTCCAGCGAGTACATTTTTCCATCGCTCGAACCGAAGACCACCTGCCCTGGCGTGCTTCCGTCGCCGGCCCAGAATTCAAGTCCGCGCGTGGACGGATTGCCGGATGGCAGTTGATACGACCACAGTTCTTTACCATTCACCGGATCCACCGCTGCCACGCGGGAATACGGGGTCGCGATGTACATGATTCCGTGCATCACCAGCGGGGTAACTTCGCTGGGACGAAACCCTGAGCCGAAGCGGAACTGGCCGCGCCCGGCGGACTGAGTTTCCGGCTCATCGCCCACGGCTCCGCCAGCCGGCCGCCCTTCCATCACGACCGGTGCCCGGCCAGCGCCACCGGTGAAGCCGGGCGGCCGCATGTGATAGGCCCACGCAATCTTGAGTTGGCTCACATTGGCCGGCGTTATCTGCTTCAGCGGCGAGAACCGCGTACCGCTGGCGTCGTGGCCATATGTCGGCCATTCATTAGCGGAATCAACCAGAATGCCGCCCGATGGCAGGCTCTCTTCTTTTTCATTCCCGGCGTTCGGGAGCCCGGTGGGGCCGCCCACATTGGCCGCGGTGGTAACGGTTTCCCGCGCGCTGGTGTCCCGTGCCGGGTCCGGCAATGCGCCCGCCGCGCCAGTACGCGGTCCATAGAACTTCAGCAAATAATTCAGAACCTTGTTGAGA
>JBBQUE010000034.1:0-11282 GCA_038212805.1 Bryobacterales bacterium
GAAATGATGGCCACCCTGCCCCAGAGCCAGCGCGAGGTGGTAACGCTACTGAAAGTGAATGGATTGAGCCTGGAGGACGTGGCGCGCGCCACGTCCTCCTCCGTGGGTGCGGTAAAACAGAAGGCGCATCGGGCGTATGAAAAGCTCCGGACGCTGCTGAGGAAGGCTGAATGAAACACAACCACGTTCCGGACACCAGCCGCGCGAAGGTAGCCATCCTGGCGGATCTTAAGCCCGTCAAGCCGCTGCCCCCGGCATGGATCTTCCTTACGGGATTCGCCGTCATCTTTACCCTGCTGTGCGGATTTAGCGTATACCGGCTGCCCCCCTGGGGTTGGCAGGCGCTCAGCACGGCGCAGAAGCTTTCCCTCTTCGGGACGCTCGCCGTCAGCGCCAGCCTGTTGGGCCATTCTTTAGTGCGGGAAATGGCCCCTGGCAGCAAAAAGTGGCTGCCTCCCGCATGGGGTCCGGTACTTGCATTCGGGCTCCTGATTCCGGTCGTGATCATGTCCCTGCCGTTTGAATCCGACGAAGACTTCATAAGCAATGGCCTGGTGTGTTTGCGGCTGGGCTCCGGCTGGGTGGTGTTGGCCGGAGCTTTGTTCTGGCTCCTGCTCCGGCGCGGAGCCTGGCTTTCCCCTTTAGCTGAGGGCACAGCCGCCGGCACCCTGGCCGGTCTGGTGGGCGTAACCGTGCTGCAATTGCATTGCCCCATCCTGGACCGTGCCCACGTGGTGACGTGGCATCTGGGTGCCGCGGCACTGGGGGCGGCCGCCGGATTCTTACTGGCTCTCATGGGCCGTAACTTTTCCAGAACGCGTGCGAAAGAAAGTATGGAGGCTTGTCAACCAACATGAATCTACTGAAGATATTTTTCACGGCTTCGCTTTTCGCTGCTTCCCTGCCTGCCACGGAAGCGCGCACGCCCGTTTTGCTGGAGTTGTTCACCTCAGAGGGCTGCTCCAGTTGCCCCTCCGCGGATCGCCTGCTCGAAAGTTTCGACCGGACCCAGCCCGTTCCCGGCGCGGACCTGATCGTCCTCAGCGAGCATGTGGATTACTGGAACGGCCTGGGATGGAAGGATCCATTTTCGTCCCAGCAGTTTACCAATCGGCAGAACGTATACGTCCGGCAGCTGCATCTCAACAGCGCTTATACCCCGCAATTGGTCATCGATGGCCGCAAGGAATTGGTAGGCAACGACAGCGCTGGCGCGAAGGTAGCCATAGAGAAGGCCATCCAGCGGACCAAGATTCCCGTAATACTTTCAGATGGAAAGCGCGAAGGGAATCAAATTCACATCCAAGTGGATATACAGTCCGCGAAGCCAGGATCGGAAATCTTCGCCGCCATCGCCGAGAACCGGATAACATCCCATGTTGCGCGCGGCGAAAACGGCGGGCGCACGTTGAACCATGTCGCAGTGGTAACATCACTTTCGTCCATCGGCACCGTGGGCAAGGAAGGTTTTTCCAGGACCTTGGACATGCCGGTACAGGCGGGTTCAGGTGCGAACGGGCTGCGGGTGGTAGTTTTTGTCCGCGATCGGGCTTCGGGCGACATCGTAGGGGTGTCCCAGCAAAAGATTTGAATTACAACGAAAATAGAAAGTGAGGGCAATACCAAATGAACAAACTTAGTTCTCTGCAACCGCTGCTGACGGCGGGCCTGCTGCTTGCGCAATTCGGCGGACCGAAGCTGATGGCCGCCAACAATTTCCCTGAGCCAGCCGTGAATACCGCGCCTGCCGCCGCGGGAACCAAGGAAAAAGCCGTCTTCGCGGGCGGATGCTTCTGGGGCGTGGAAGCTGTATTTGAATCCATGAAGGGCGTTTCGGACGTGGTCTCAGGCTATGTCGGCGGCAAAAAGATGACGGCTAACTACGAAATGGTCAGCACCGGCATGACCGGCCATGCGGAATCGGTGGAGGTAACTTACGATCCGTCGAAGGTCTCCTATGGGCAGCTTCGCAAAGTGTTCTTCTCCGTGGTCCATGATCCTACTGAGCTGAACCGCCAGGGACCCGACACTGGCTCGCAATACCGTTCCGCGATTTTTTACATGAACGAGGACCAAAAGAAAGTCGCCGAGGCATATATTCATCAGTTGGAGGCCGCGCAAATCTTCAAGAAGAAGATCGTAACTCAGGTGGTCCCGTTCCAGGCCTTCTACCTTGCCGAAGAGCATCACCAGAATTTCATCGAGCGCAATCCGACTTATCCTTACGTTGTGTATAACGATCTGCCGAAGCTGCGGGCGCTGAAGAAACAGTATCCGGAACTGGCTAAGAAGTAGTTTCTACTAATCAAACCAGGAGAAGAACGTGCAGCACTTGGAATCAAAACACAAGCTAGTTACCCGGTGGACTCACTGGGTTAACTTCCCGATGTTGATGATTATGATCTGGAGCGGTCTTTTGATCTATTGGTCGAGCGATGTTTATCGCATCGGTTTTGGCGACCTCACCGTATTCCATTTCTTCCCCGATTCGGTCTACAGCGCCCTGAATATGGGCCACCGGCTGGCCGAGGGCATGTCGCTGCACTTCTTCTTCATGTGGCTGTTCGCACTAAACGGCTTCGTTTATGTAGCTTACACCGTGATCTCCGGCGAGTGGCGCTATCTGGTCCCCCAGCGTAAGTCTTTCACTCAGGCGTTCCAGGTCGTGCTGTATGATCTGAAACTCCGCAAAACTCTGCCGCCGCAGGGCAAGTTCAACGCGGCGCAGCGCATCACTTACACGTCCATCATCGTGATGGGCTTCGGCAGTCTGCTCACTGGCCTCTCCATCTACCGGCCCACGCAAGTCGCCTGGCTCACCAGTCTGCTGGGCGGCTATCAGGCCGCGCGCTTCGAACATTTCTGGCTCACCATGGGTTACCTTGCGTTCTTCGTGATTCACATTGCGCAGGTGGCCAAGGCGGGTTGGAACAACTTCCGGTCCATGGTGACCGGGCTGGAATTGGTGGAAACTCCACTGAAAGCTAAGCAGGAGGTGGCAGGTGACTAAACTAACACCCGAACAGGAAATGCAGCGCGCGTCCCGCCGGGGATTCCTGGCGCTAGGTGGCGCGGCCGTGGCCGGAATCGCGGGCTGGACGTGGCTCCGCTCCGGCACCCCCGATCAAAACATCCCCCCGCGTTTGCGCCGCGCCCTGGAATTCAACCAAAGCGTCACCCGGAACGTGCTGTATCGCCACGGCAACCTGGCGCCGGAATTTCCCGCATCCCGCATTGAGAAGCTCCGCGCCAACGGCGAGATCGGTCTGAGCGACGATCTGGATCCCAACTGGGTTTTGAAGGTTTCCTCCTACGGCGGAGGCGCCCGCGAACTGCGCCTCGACGACGTCAAGAGCCTCCCCAAGGTGGAGCACATCACCGAGCTCAAGTGCATTGAGGGCTGGAGTACCATCGTCCACTGGGGCGGCGCGCGCCTCAGCGATTTCACCGCCAAATACACGCCCGGGTCTGAAAAAGCTCAGTATGTTGGCATGGAAACTCCGGACGGCGAATACTACGTAGGTATCGAAATGGCCAGCGCGCTCCACCCGCAGACGCTGCTCTGTTATGAGATGAACGGCATGCCGCTTGAGGAAGAGCACGGAGCGCCCCTGCGCCTGGTTACTCCGGTAAAGTACGGAATCAAGCACATTAAGCGCATCGGGACCATCGCTTACACGGATGCCCAGCCCAGGGATTATTGGGCCAATGAAGGCTACGATTATTACGCCGGCATGTAGAGCCGCTTTGGCCGCGGATGCACGCGGATAAAGCAAGGGGCCAGGGCTTTTCTTATCCGCGTTTATCGGCGTTCATCCGCGGCCAATTCCTTTTAGACCACCCAGCCGCTAGGGCAGCAGGACGGCCTTACTCTCCCGGTGACGCGCGAACCCTTCAGCCTGAGCAAAACCGCTCTCCCCGCCACGAAACCGCGTGATCTCCACAAGCTTCGGGTACCACTTATCCGGTTGCTGCGACGCATGCGCGTAACAGGCGGCCCGTCGGCGCGCTTCCACCGCTGAAATATCTACGTAATCCGTGGGCGTGAAGCCCATGGTGTCTTCCGCCACCTCGTAATAATACAGCGCGAATTTCTTGCCAGCCTTCAACCACGCGTCCACCACCAGCATGGAGACCGCGCGATGATCGCGATGCCGGTCCATCGGCCAGTGGGTAAAAACCGCGTCGGGATTCTCCGCGGCCAGCACACGGGCAAACGCTTCATAGTGGGCATCGTCCACTATCGCCCGCCCATCGTACTGCCCCGCGAAAGCCGCACGCGCCTTCAGAATCTGGCAGGCTTTTCCTGCTTCGGCCGTGCGAATATCGGCGCACCGGTTCAGGTCCGCTCCGCCGCAATAGCCCTCGCCGTGATTGAGATACAACAGCGTCACCGCATGCCCCAGGTCCGCGTACCGGGCGATGGTTCCCGCACACCCGCATTCCGGATCGCCCGGATGCCCACCCGCGACCACGATCTTCGGTGGCCGTTCCGCTGCGCCAGCCAGCAGGGATAAAGACGAGGCTAGGAAATTACGCCGCGAGACTGGCACGCTGTACGATTCTATCCCGCCCTGCGCCACAATGAAACCAGACCGCGCGCGCTCCGGATGCTCCCTGGGGCAGCCATCGTCAACCGGCTGGGCACTGAACTCCCCAATTGAATCCCTGTACCGCGGTAGATAGGCCACTCGTGCGAAACGTTTGCGGCCTTCAACCCCGCATCGTGGGGCTGCGCGGGCTTTTCGGATCACCCGGATGCCCACCCGCAACCATCAGCAGCGCGAAAGACGAGGCCAGAAAACCGCGCCGGGTCACTTGGCCGTCTTGCGCGCCACCACCAGAATCTTGAACGACCCCGGCTTCACAGCGCGCTTCCCATTGGCCCCGGTCGCATACTCCGCGGCCGGCAAATAAATCCGGTGCGTACTGACATCCACGCCCATGGTTCGCGCCCCCTCGCCTGTCTTCACGGTCTGGACCATGGCAAACTTTCCCGGCGTGGTCTCCCCAGCCACAAAAAGCTGCCCCCCGGCCGTGCTGGCAAAGGCCTGCCCGCCCTCAAGTTTCACCGCATCCACGCTATCCCCAATCGGCATATCCGAAATCACCCGGCCGTCCCTGGTGCTCATCTCGATCAACTTCTTCGGACCCCGGCATCCAATAAACAGCCGCCCGTTCTTCTCGTCAATCGCCATGCCCACCGGCAATCCACCCGGAGCAACGGGCCAGTGCCCCACCACCTTCTTCGTCTTCAGATCCACCACCGCCACTTCGTGCGTGTCCATCAAATTGATGTAAACCCGCCCCCCCGCATCCGCCGCTAGAAACTCCGGTTCGCCCCGCAGCGCAACCGGCGCATCCAACTTTCCGCTCTTGGGATCAATGTCCGGCTTGAAAGAAAAAAACGCTTGCCCGCGTCCCGACACTACCAGCACCCGTCCGCTCGCCGGGTCAAAAATAATCCCGTCCACGTCCGGTATGGCGGCCAGCGAACCCAGCACCGCATAGCTCTTCAGGTCGAAGATTACAATCGCCCCGTCGCCCCCGCCATCACTGATAAATCCACGCCCCGCCGCCGGAGCCAGCGCCACGCCATGCGCGCTCTTCTGCCCTGGAATATCCGCCACAACCTTGCCGGATTCCGCATCAATCACCATCGTATGCGTAGCCCGCGGAACATACAGCCGGTGGGTCCGCGGGTCCACCGTCAGATAGTCCCATCCGCCCTGTCCGCCCACCGGGAACGTCTTCACCACTTCCCAGTCCGTCTGGGCCATGCCAGACAGGCCCGCCAACAGCAGTAGAGTCAGAGTTCGCATGGCAACTTAGCCCCGCACGTACTTGTTAAACCAATCAATGGTGCGCTGCCAGGCCAGATCCGCCGCGGCTTTGTTATATCTTTCCGGAGTGGCATCGCAATGAAAGCCGTGCACCGCGCCCGGATAGATATATCCATCGTGTTGAACGCTCGCAGCCTTGAGCGCCGCATCGTAGGCCGGCCAGCCCGCCGCCAACCGCGTATCCAACTCCCCGTGATGCACCAACACCGCCGCCTTGATCTTCGCGATGTCTTCCTTACTTGTCGGGGGTCCACCGTAGAAAGGCGCAGCCGCGGCCAGATCAGCCCCCAGCCGCACTGCCAGTGAATTCGAAACGCCACCGCCGTAACAGAAGCCGGTCACGCCAATCTTGCCCGTGCAGTCCGGACGCGCTTTCAGCCACAGTGCGGCGGCGGCCATATCCTCCGCCATCTTCTTGCCGTCCACCTTGCGGAACATCTCCCCGCCCTTGTAATCGTCGCCCGGAAAGCCGCCCACCGACGTCAGCCCATCCGGCGCAAACGCCATGAAGTTGGCCAGCGCCATCCGGCGCGTGATGTCCTCAATATGCGGATTCAGCCCCCGGTTTTCATGCACCACCAGAATCCCCGGTAATTTCGCTGCGGTCGCTCCCCGCGAATCCGCGCTCACCGGCCGCACGAAATACCCCTTAATGCTGCCGTTTCCCTGCGGCGATGGCACGGTCTCGTAGCTGGCCTTGATCCGGTCGTCGGTCTTCGAAACCTGCTGCCCCGCCGCGTAGTTCGGCAGCAAAGCCTCAACAATCGCGGCTACCGCCAGCCCGCCGGTGGCAAACCGCTGCACCCCGTCCATGAACGCGCGGCGATCAATGTCGCCGTGGATGAAAAGGTTATACAGGTTGATTGCCTCAAGCGGCAGCTTGGGTCTGATTGGCTCCATCGGTATTCTCCTTGCGAGAGAGTACCACGTCTACGCAATGCCATTGGCGGCCAGCGTAGCCGATTTTGTTCCTAGGGGCTGGGCCGAAAGCTGCACCACGCCGATCTCGCCCGGCGCACAGTCCAATAGCGCCGTCAAAGCGCGAACCCACGCATCCGTGGCGGCGGGATTCCCCAACAGCCACACGGTTCGCTTCTCCCGCAGCAGCGCCACATCCCGCAGTTCGCCCACGGCCCGCGTCACCGGCCCCGCCCCGCCAATCGAGTTCCCCGCGCCGTCGCAATATTCCACGTTATCCAGAATCACTATGTTGCATTCGCGCCAAGGCCATTGCTGCCGCGCCGCATCTGTCTCAGGTTCCGGCGGCAGGCCGGCCGTCTCCAGGAATTCGAACGCCGTGTAATACCGCGCTTTCCCCAGCGAAAACGCATGCTCCGTGCCAATCGCGGAAGCCAGCGTACTCTTGCCGCTCTGGGGCGGACCCGTGATCAACAAGTGCCGCCAGCCTCCGCGCAACGAAACGAAATCGGCAATGGCATCGGTGGCATGCGCCGGATCGGGGCTCACAATCTTGCGTGGATAGTTCGCCAGCCGGTACATGGTGGGCAGGTTGGCGCGCTGGAAGCACTGCTTCCGGCTCAGCCAAAACCGCGCGATGGGGAACGCGATCGCTACCCCTATCGCCAGCATCAGCACCGGCTTTGCATCATGGCTCACCGCCGCGGTCGCACCCACTGCCAGCCCCACCGCCACGAAGAACACCGCGGTCAAAGCATCGTCGCGCACATCTTTACCGTTGAACGGAAACTGCCCGCTCTGCGCCGCATCCTGCTTGGCCGTCTGGAAATCGCCATACTCCTTCCGCGAAATCCAGATCAGAATCCCGATTCCCGCCACCGCGCTTGTCCAAGTCGCGCTAAACCAGGATCCCGCCCAGTCGCCCACCACCGCCAGTATCAGAATCAACGGCGCGAAGCCCAGCGCGAAGTGCCCCAACTGATTCGCCATCCAGGCATAGGTGACGGTATAACCAGTTTGCACCTCCTTCGCCCACAGGTCCGCCTTAGCCTGCTTGTAGAGCTGCCCCAGCGTAATCTGAACCTGCCTGTCCGCCGGAACTTCAATCGCGTGGCTTGTCATGGTTTTGGTGCCAGTCGCATCCGCGATTTCTCCGGCTGCAGTTCCGTCGGCGGCGGAATGAAGGCCGCCAGCAGGCGCATGAAGTTTGTGGTCCAGATGGTGCTATGGTCCGGCACAATGCTGGCCGGCATCTGCATCAGCCAATAGGGCGTCTCGTTCCAGCGCTCCGCCTTCTCCTGGACTGAGAAACAAAGCCCACCCTCCGGCAATCGAATCCGCGCGAATTCGTGGGCGTCCAGCGTCACCCCGGCCGGTGCTGGATACGGCTTTCCATGTTCATCCTGCATGATGTACTCGTCCGGCTTCGACCGCACCAGCATCGCGCTTGTTCCGGGCAGCAGGGCGGCGCAATTGTCCAGAGTGGTCACCGTATGGCTTTGCAGTAGTTCCATATGGGCCGCGGTGCTGAGAAAGAATGAAGCTTGCGATACCGGCTTCGAATACCCGTAAGGCCGTGCGTCCGAACGCCAGCTTCCGCGTATATTCGCGGTCAGGTAGGGAAGCGCGTGGCCCACCGGCAACCCGAACCGCGTGGCCGTATCCCCTAGCGACGAGATGGAAACGAACAGCGGACGCCGCAGCCCCTTGGGCCCAAACGCCGCGCCTTTCTTCTGCAGCAGATCCAGCATCTGTTTCGCCTCGCTGGCCGCCGCCGCCGAATTCACGAAGGCGATCAGATCCGCTGGCGGGGGCAGCTCCACCCCGCCGCCTTTCAGCATGGATTCTTCCACCTCCGCCACGTAGTGCGTCATCGCTTGCGACAGCGCCCGCTCCAGAATCAGCCCTCCAAATGAATGGCCCACCAGCACCAGCGTGCCATTCCTGCTCGCTAATCGCCGCATCCGCAGAATCATCTGCGACAACGTGTCCGTCATCGCCGGTCCCGCTACATCGCGCGCCGTCGTCTCCCGGTTGAAGTAACTCAACTGGCGCCGCAGCGGCCAATACTTCGGCACCAGATCCCCGCGCCAACTGAAATAGACGCCAATCACGGGATGCGCGCAATCCCCATCGCCAGGACAGTTAGTCTCAGCCAGGCCATTCAGCGCCTGCTGAAACGCGAACACATTGTTTCCAGCCTGCTCGCTGGCATTGTTTTTCCAGCCATGCACAAACGCCACCACCGCCAGATGCGGGTTCTTCTTGGCCGTCCGGTCAATCAACGCCAGCGCCTTGTCCGTCTGCGCCATATCCCAGGCCTCGCCCTTCTCGTCGAACTCCACGAACGCCAGGCACGGCCGCTTTTCCGCATCGCAATCCGGCTGGGTTGCCGGCTGGGCGTTGGGATCCCTGGGAACCTGCACCACGGATTTGCCCACCCGAAACGACTTGTTGGGAACATAGCAGCCACTCATGAAGACACACAAGGAAACAGCAGATAGAATTCGCTTCATTTCGTCTTCCCTCGTTTCAATAGAGAGCCCAATAACCGGCCCACTTCCGGTTTAAACTCGTTGTAGAAACTGCTGGTAAATGTGCCTGCGAACGCCGAGGCCGAACGTACCGCGATGTCCGATGGCCCAGTCGCCGACGGCGGATACCAGTATCGGCCCACATACCCGCTTGCGAAAGCCCCGGCGAACCGCGAGATAGCCGGCATCCGGCTCCCCAACCCATCGGCCTGGTTGCGCCGCACCGTCACCGAATCGATCAGCGCATGCTCGATGCGTTTCGAAATCCTCGCCTGTATCGGCTGGTGGCTCTTTTCCGCCGCCTGCAAAACTTGCGGATCGTCCACATACCGGATATGCCGTGGATCCTCGCGCAGCAGCGTTCCCAACGCAAATTCCACCGCGCCCTTCGTAGCCGATTGCCCATACCGCACGCCCACGCGCTGTCCGTAGCCCTCCCAAGTCCGCGCCCATTCATGCGGCGAGCGCTGCGCCTGGGCCACCAACGCCGAAAGCGCCGCCCCCAGAATGGCCTGATCCGTCAGCGAATTGTTTACGAAGGCTTCCAGGCGCTGCGCTTCCGTGAACCGGCAGGTGATCACCGTCAGATCCCCGGGGTAACTCCCAGGACAGTGAACATGCGTCGGCGTCTGGCCTTCGAGGGCACCTGCTAGGAACAACACACAAGTCAGAAATTTCCCGGCTTTCATATCCCTCCGATTCTGGTGTAGGGTGATTCTACACGACGAATCGTTGCAGGGAAAAGAGAAATGTACTCGCTTTCCATCCGTTCCCGGAGAATCTTGCCCTTCGACTTAAGCCATGCCAGCACGTCGTTATCGATACGAAACGAAATCTGGGATTTGAGCGGGCGATGCAGTTTGCCGTGTTCACTCTTCTGGCGTCATCGGCAATCGGGAACCATGCCGAACGTGAAGAACGAAAACGCAGTTGTCGATGATGACAAACAGAATACGATAGGTTCCGCGGTTGCCACTGCCGTAAAGCAGTTCACGGATCGGCTCATCCAAGGAGAATCGCTCCTGTGCCAGCAAGGCGCGTTCGGGATGGTCCGCCAGGGTCTTGATCTTTGCTCGCGCCCCGGTGAGCCATGCCCGTGCGGCCTTCGGCGCGCCTTGCTGCCGGATGTAGCGGTACACCTTTCGGAGATCGGATTCTGCTTCCGGTGTGATGATGACGCAACAGCTCAACCCTCGCGCTCCAGATCGTCGAACACGTCATCGACGGGCCGTCCCATTCCCTTCTTCGCCTGGGCGAGACCCCGGCGAATGCTGGCAATCATGTCGAGCTGCTCCGCGACCTCCTGATAGGCGGCGGCATCCAGGACAACGGCCTCGGCTTTTCCTTTGACGGTCAGGACCAGGGGTCTGCCGGTTTTCCGCATGCGCTTCATGAGATCGGACGAGTTCCGTTTGAACTGCGTCATGGAGTGGATATCCTGCGTCACATCAATCATGGTGTCTCCTTAGCATCATTGTCGCATTCGAAATGATGCTAATTCACTCTTGCCTTGTTGTAATTGCACGCGCGGGATTTGTTGTTAAGAATCTTCTGACAGATGCAGGAGAAGTTTGCTGAGGACCGTGACAGTCAGAGTCCAAATCTTCTCGGGTGGGTTCGCCGGTCTTTGGTGCGGATTTCGTCTGATAGCCCTGCGCACTATGACCGGCAAAGGAGCCGTTCGAGCACCACTGATCGCCGTCGACTTTCAGAGCGTTACTAAGGTTCTCGAGACAAATCGCGCCGACTAATACGTGGCCATCGCGAGCGCGTTCTGCCTCCGGAGAAGTTCTTCAATTGCGGACCCGCATATGGGTGGCGAGTCCGCTAGTGGCCAATGTTATTGCAGAGGGAGTGGGGAACGGAGCATTCCGTCGTGACCCATGTGCAAAGGAACGCCTACCGATACCGTGACTGCGGCCCCATTGTAAAGGAATGGCGCGAACCGCCAACCTCGAATGCCCGCTTCACAGTTGGAACTGAGGGA
>JBBQUE010000035.1:0-11193 GCA_038212805.1 Bryobacterales bacterium
CGGGTTCGGCCAGCGCCGGTCCGTATACAACCGCTGCGCCCGATAGGCCGTAATCCGCAGCCCATCCGCATCCTGCTTCCACGTCGTCTTCGGGTTCACCTCCGGCCGGTACTCCACCATCTCGTCCGATTGCCCCAGCACCGTCACCTGCGTCCGCGCCGTCGCCTTCACAGACCGCAGCGTGAAGTTCTTCGCCTCACCCAGCTTCCACGGGCCGCCCGTCACGAAGGCATATACCGTATTCGAATCCTTGCGTTTCGTAAACCACACATCGTTCTCATTCGTGATCACCCACGGGCGCACGCCCTTCAACGATTCCCCGTTCACAAAGTTCCACAAGGCCATCTCACGCAAGCGCGATTCCTGCTCTATCGGCACCTCGCCATCCGGTTTGGGTCCAATGTTCAATAGCAGGTTCCCGCCCTTCGCCCGTGTCTCAATCAAAATCCGGATCAGCTCCGTGCCCGATTTGTAAGTCTCATTGGTAGGCTTCCACGGCCACTCCGTCCCCATGGTCAGGTTGCCTTCCCAAGCGCCTTTCAGCGGCACCCCGGGGATGTACTGCTCCGGCGTCTCCATGGCGCCGCGCGTGATCACCACGTTCGGCTGCAACTGCCAAACATAGTCCGTCAGCTGCTCGGCCGGACCGTCGAAGAAGAAGTAATCGATCTTTCCATAATTGGTCAGCAGCTCCTTCAACTGCCGCTTGGTGTAATCCATGAACTCCGGAATCTCTTGCGGATAGACGCCCTTCACATGCCGGTTGATCGTGATGCCGTGCTCATGCAGCCACCAGAAATCGTCCGGCGAAAAGTAGACGCCAATCGCAATGCCCTCCTTCCGGAAAGCGTCGAACAGTTGCCGCGTCAGGTCTTTACCGTAAGGCGTATGCCCCACGCTGAACGGGGTTGTCGCCGTATCCCACATGCAAAACCCGGCGTGGTGTTTCGTGGTCAGCATCACGTATTCAAAGCCCGCCAGCTTCGCCAGCGCCGCCATCTTCTCCGGCTGAAAACGGTCCGGATCAAAGAAGTGCGGCAGCGACGTGAAAAACCGGTCCACATAATCTGGCGACGCACCCACCAGCGAATGCGAGATCACGCCACCCAGCGGACCATCCACCGACCAGTGAATGAACAACCCTAGCCCACGGTCCCGGAAAAGCTCCACCGCCGCCGGATCGTTCGTTCGTGGGGCCTGCCCAAAGGCGCCACCCGCCAGAAGAGCCAATAGAAAGAAAACGCGCATGTTTTTGCATGATAACGCCGCGCGCCATCGAATTGCGATAAAATCCTCGGGTAATGTCTAGACTTTCAATCGCCCTCTTCATATGCGCCGTCGCGCTCAATGCTCAAACCAAGAAGATTCTCGTGCAAGGCGCGGATCCCGCCATGCTCAAGGACTACCAAAGCGCGTCTCCCAAGGCGCGCATCGTCGGCGTCACCAACGACACGATCATGCAAGAGATCACCGATGCCGACGCCCTGATCGGCAACATCACCCCGGAACAGGTGCGCGCTGGAAAGAACCTGAAATGGGTGGCCGTGATGAGCGCCGGCGTGGAGCAGGTGCTGATGAAATCCGGCGGTGACGACCTGCGCGACAGCAACATCGTTCTCACCAACAACAAAGTGGTGCAAGGCCCCGAAATCGCCGACCACGCCTTCGCCCTGCTGCTGGCCCTGACCCGCGATTTGCCCTTGTACTGGGGCGACAAGCAGAACGAGGTCTGGCGCAAACAGCCGTTCAAAGGTATTGAACTGATGGGCAAAAACGCCGTCATCATCGGCATGGGCGGCATCGGCATGCAGATCGCCACCCGCGCCTGGGCCTTCGGTATGAACGTGACGGGCGTGGATCCGGAAGACCGGCCCATGAGCCCCATGATCAAAAAGATCGTAAAGCCGGACCAGTTGGATGAAGTCATCCCCGACGCCGACGTCATCTTCATCTCCGCCCCCGACACCCCCAAGAGCCACAAAATGATGGGTCCGAAACAGTTCGAACTGATGAAGAAGAATTCGTACTTCGTCGCCGTCAGCCGTGGCGGCGTCTACGACATGGGCGGCCTGGTGAAGGCCCTGGATGAGAAGCGCCTGGCGGGCGCGGGCGTGGACGTGATGGACCCGGAGCCGCTGCCAGCCGGCCACGCACTCTGGAAATTTCCCAATGCCATCATGACGCCGCACATCGCCGGCCGGTCTGATCGCGACCGCGGCCGCATGATCGGCACCATCAAGGAAAACATCAACCGTTTTGTCGACGGGCGTCCGCTGCTGAATGTAGTGGATAAACGGAAGGGTTACTAGGGCTATAGCAGTTGGCCGAAGCCGCACTGGCAGGGGAGTTTATGCACCAGCCCCTGCCAGAACTTCCCGGCGCTGGCACGCGCGGCCCGGCTGCTGTCCTGTCCTCTGGAAATGCTTAGTGTTTCAGTGATCACGCCGGCCTATAATGCGGCTTCCACTCTCAGGCGCGCCTATCAATCCCTGTGCCATCAGGACGTAACGGCGTGGCAGCACATCATCGTCAACGACGGCAGTACGGATTCCACCCGTGCAGTAGCTGAAGCCATGGCCGCCGCCGATGCGCGCGTATCTGTCCTCAACTCCCCCAACCGCGGACCCGCCGCCGCTCACAATCTCGCGCTGGCCCAAGCTAAGGGTCCGTTCATCGCCTTCCTCGATGCCGATGACGAATACTTACCCGGCCATCTGGGCAAGCGTCTCAAGTTCTTTCAGGATCATCCCGACGCCGATATCATTTGGGGCGGCCTGGAAGTAATCGCCGACCGCGACGAAGACGCCTACGTGCCCGACGCCGAGAAAGGCTATGGTCTTATTCACGCGTCTGAGTGCATGGCCCAAGGCACCCTCATGTTCCGCCGCCGCGTGATCGAACAATTCCGCTTCAACGAAAACCGCTCCCTCTGGAGCTTCGATTACGAATTCATGCAGCGCGCCACCCAGGTCTTCACCGTGCGCCGCTTCCCTGAAATCACCTACCGCTACTATCGCAACACCGGCGTCAGCATGATTGATCGCGCGAAAGCCCTCAGTTTTGCGCAAATAATTCCGGCCGCTCAATCCGCTCACCCTTAAAGAACACCGCCACAATATTTTCGCTATCCCGAATATCCTTCAACGGGTTGCCATTCAGCAGCACCATGCTGGCCTCACGCCCTTTCCGGATCAGGCCGATCCGGTCGTCGGCCCGCAGCCATCGCGCCGCTTCAAACGTAGCCGCCCGCAGCGCCGCCTCCGCCGGAATGCCCGCCTCCACCCACAACTGCATTTCGCGATGCACCGCCGGCCCATGCCACACCAGCGGACTGCCCGCGCCGCTCCCGGTCACCAGCGGAACCCCAGCCTGCCACGCCGCCAGCAGATTCTGACGCGCCATCCCGGAGTCCAGCGGAGTTCCCCGCCCCTTCTCCCGCGCCAGTATCCTTCGCGTCGAAGCCAGCAATCCCGCCGGACCCACCTGTTGCACCAACGTCCGGTCCAGCAGCCCATCCGCCTTCCCCTCCGCCAGCGCCCCCAGCGCATCCAACACGCTCAGCATCGGAATGTAAACCACGCCCCGCTGCTTCATCCTGGCCCAAACCTCAGCCGGAACCACATCCCGCGTGGAGCTCTGCGTAGATCCCGGCTCAATCGCGTTCGCGCCCGCGTCCAGGGCGGCCGCCATATCTTTTGTGTCGCCGGTATGCACCATCAGCGGCAACCTCCGGGCCAGCGCCTCTTCCCCGATCGCCCGCGGAATCCTGGGGTCCATGCGGTTGGACAGAATCGCCTGGATGCCGTCTACATCCTCGCTCTTCAGCGCCGCCACCATCTGGCGCGCCTCCGGGGCCGAGCCCGTCGTCAACACCGGCCCGCACAAAAACAACTCCGCTCCCAACCGCGTACCGTTACGGATCGCCGCCCGCCACTTCGTCACCTGGTCCAGCGGATCCCCCACGCTCATTACCGCCGTCACGCCGCTATACAAATACGCCGCCAGTTCGCGCGGGATGCTTTTCGCGGGGTCGATAGCGGAATCCGACAACCCGCCCGTCGATGCCAGTTGCACATGGACGTCAATCAATCCAGGGATCAAAGTCTTGCCGGTCCCCTCAATCACATCGGCGTTCAGTTCCTTCGGATCGGGCGTGGCCGCGGTATAAATCTCCTCAATCTTTCCGCCCTTCACCAGCACCCCGCCGGCTTCAATCACGGAACCATCGCCGATGAACACCCGCACATCGCGAATCAGAAACGTGCGGTTCCGCCGTTGATCCCGCACCAGCATGTTCGCCTTCGCCAAACTGCCGTGCGTTTTCGCCTGGTACGTCCCCAGCAGAATGAAGGGCGTCAGCGCGCCCACAATCCAAAACTTTGCCGACGCCGGCAGCTTCTCATCCTTCTCCCACCGGAACAGCTTGATGCTGATGAAAGTAGCCAGCAGGGCTGTTAACGCCAGCGCCGCCGCGCTCCAGAAGTTCTGCCCGAACGTCTCGCCGCGCCCCAGAATCGCCTGCATGCTGGTAATCAAATGCGTGCTGGGAAGAAACTGCGAAACAATCTGTAGCCAATCCGGCAGGAAGCTGATCGGAATCGTGGCTCCGCTTAGCATCAGCATCGGGAAGTACAACAGCTGAATTAGAATCTGGCTCTCCTGCGCGGAGTTCACCACCGACGCAATAATCAGCCCGATGGCGCGGAACGCCACCACGCCCAGCGAAATGAACACCAGCAGCGAAAGCCAGCGCTGCGGAAACGGCATGCCATACAGATAATGCGACAGCAGAATCATCACCAGCGCCACTGGCAAATAGTTCACCAGCCCCGTCACCATGGACGAAATCAGAATCGGACCGGCATCAATCGGAGCTACCTTGAAGCGCCGCAGGATGCCCAGTTCGCGATCCTGCACGGCCCGGATGCCGGCCCCGAAGAACCCCGTACCCAGGATGCCGATGGTCATCACCATGGTCAGCACCTGCACAATCGCGCCGCCACGTTCCGCCTTGTACAACCCCGCGAACACGAAGAAGAAAATCAACGGAAAGGCGTAGTTGAAAAACAGCACCACCTTGTCGCGATAAGTCAGCTTCAGGTTGATCCACGTCTGAGTCAGGTAGGCGTTCATTCGCGCAGAGTTTTTCCCGTCAATTCGATAAACACGTCTTCAAGCGTGGGGCGCTTCAGATGAATATCCGCCAAGCCGATGCCCTGCTGGTCAATCCACTTCACCAGTTCCACAATCACGCGGGCGGGTTGCGCGGAATGCATGGTCAGATGGCGCCCATCTTTGGCTATCACGAAGGCCATCACGAACTTCCCGTCCGTGACAATGGCTGGCAAATCGGCTACTGGAATGGCCTGCTCGCATTCAATATCAATACGCGTCCGGCCCTGAGCCTGCGCCTGAATCTCGCGCGGCGTCCCGATCACAATCACCTTGCCCTCATCCACAATTGCCACGCGATCGCACAGCTTCTCGGCTTCTTCAATGTAGTGCGTGGTGATCAGAATGGTGCGCTTAGCGTCGCGCAGTTCCTGGATCAGGCTATGAATCTCCAGCCGGACCTGCGGATCCACGCCGGTGGTGGGTTCATCCAGAAAGATCACCTGCGGATCGTTGATCAGCGCCAGCGCCAGCGCCACCCGCTGCTTCTGCCCGCCCGACAGCCTGGAATAATATTCGTTGCGCTTGTCGGTTAGCTTCAGCCGGCTCAGCAACTGATCCTTATCCACCTTGCGCGTGTAGAAGGATGCGAACAGCGTCAGCGCTTCTATCACCTTCATCTTGTCCGGCAGATTGGTATGCTGCAGCGAGACGCCGATCCGGTCTTTGAGTTCGCGCACCTGCACGCCCGGATCGTAACCCAACACCGAGACCTGGCCCGCGGTCCGCGACCGCAAGCCTTCAAGGATCTCAACCGTGGTTGTTTTGCCCGCGCCATTCGGCCCCAGCAGGCCAAACACCTCGCCTTGCGCAACCTCAAAATCAATGCCCCGCACGGCCTCGAAATCGCCATAGCTTTTTCGCAAGCCGCGGACTGAGATGGCGCAATCGGCGGACGAACTCAAACGGCCGGCACCGGCGACTCCGCCATTACCTTTAAAGCGGCGCGGCAGAACGCGGGAAGATCGTCGGGCTTGCGGGAGGTAACCAGGTTCCGGTCCACCACCACTTCTTTATCTTCGTAAAGCGCCCCGGCGTTGACCACATCGTCCTTGATGGCGAAAAACGAAGTGGCCCGCCGGCCCCGCAGGACATTCGCCGAACATAGCATCCAGGGACCATGGCAGATGGCCGCTACCAGCTTGCCCTGCGCGTCCATATCCCGCACCAGTTGCGTAGCCTTGACATAGCGCCGCATGTAATCCGGAGCGAAGCCCCCGGGCACAATCAGGCCGTCAAAATCCTTGGCGGACACCGCGTCATAACTCTTGTCGCACTTAGCCGGATAACCCAGCTTACTGGTGTAGGTTTTGCCCGCCTCCGCACCCACCAGGACGCACTCCACGCCGGCCTCCTGAAACCGGAAGTAGGGATACCAGAGTTCCATCTCCTGGTACAAGTTATCCACCAGGATGGCGATTGTTTTGTCTCGAAGTTGCATCGTGCCTCCATTTTACGTGATGGCTTGTTTCAAACGAGATACAGCGGTTATTTCGGCGCTAAATACTGCTTCCACCACAGCAGCGACTGCTGATAGCGGTGTACGGTATTCCACGGACTCCAACCCCCGTGATACTCTCCCGGATACCGGATGAACTTAGCCGGGATCGCGCGCTTTTTCAGCGTGGTGTACATCTCTTCACCCTGCGAAATGGGGACGCGGGCGTCCGATTCGCCGTGCACGAACAACGTGGGCGTTTGAATATTCGCGGCGTAGGTGATGGGCGACTGCGCAATCATTACGGCGTTCGCCTGCGGATTCCAGGGGCTGCCCAGAAACTCGCTTTCCTTGGTACGCGGGATGTCGCCCGTGCCATAGTTGCTGATCCAATCCGAGGGGCCAGCGCCCACCACCGCCGCCGCGAATTGCGGGGTGTGGCCGATGATCCAATTGGTGAGAAACCCGCCGTAGGAATAGCCCATGACGCCCAGGCGTTTGGGGTCGGCACGGTAGTGCTTCAAGGCGTAATCCACCCCGGACATGACGTCTTCGAAATCCCGATCGCCCCACGCGCCCCAGGTGCCCCAGAGGAATTTCTCGCCATATCCGGTGGAGCCGCGCGGGTTGGTATCGACAACAATGTAACCGGCGGCCGCCATCAGCTGATCCTCAAATACGAAGTTGCTGGCAAACGCGCCGTGCGGACCTCCATGGATAGTAAGAATCAGAGGGTAAGTGCTGCGCGGATTGTACGTGGGCGGGAGCGTGACCCAGCCGTCGATCGAGGTGCCGTCCTTGCTGTCGTACTGGATTCGTTCTACCTTGCCGAGCTGCCACTGGGCCA
Source organism: Bryobacterales bacterium (assembly GCA_038212805.1). Classification (GTDB taxonomy): domain Bacteria; phylum Acidobacteriota; class Terriglobia; order Bryobacterales; family Bryobacteraceae; genus JANXQZ01. The sequence goes on from JBBQUE010000035.1 coordinate 7,458, forward strand.
CCAGCGCATCGTTGACTCCGCTGATTTTCGTCCCGTCGGTTGAGTCAATAGCGGCGGTCCAGATTTCGGCGGGCTGGCCGCTGGTGGATACCGTGTAGGCCACGCGGTCTCCCGCGATGCTGGGCTCACCAAGAACGCGATCCCCCTGGGTAATTTGAGAGACCTTGCCGTCTGAAAGTGCGAGCCGGAACAGATGCGCGGTGCCTTTGATACCCGCGTGAAAGTAAAGAGATGCACCGTTGTTGCTGAACTTGGGCGCACCGGGCAGATAATCCCAATTCGCGGTGAGATTGCGCGGAGTGCCCCCGCTTGCAGGGATCAGATAAATATCGACGGGGCTGCCCGCGGTGGCCTTCGAATCCAGCACCCGGCGTAGCCCTTCATGGCGCAGCACGGCCAGGAATTTTCCATCGGGCGACCAGGCGGGGGATTGATGATGCCAGCCATCGTCGTTGGTGATGCGCCGCGGCTTGCCGTCCAGGCTGACAGTCCAGAGATCCGCGCGCTCATAGGCGTATTCATCCCTCTGATGAATATCGGCGATGAACGCCAGCGCCTGACTGTCGGGACGCCAGACGGGCGTGAGGACATCCACGCCCCCGTGCGTGAGCTGCCGTGGCTCTCCGCCAGCGGCGGGCACAACGAAGAGTTCCAGGGGGGGCGTGGCGTGCGCGTCGCGGGGGTCGGGTTGATAGCCGCGGCCATCGAAGCGGTAATTCATCCAGTTGTACATGCGGCCCTTGAAGCGTTCCTGGGTGAGCCGGTCGAATTCGGATAACTGTGCGGCCGGCGCACTGGGCGGCGCGACCTTTTTCGTGTAGGCGATCCACTGGCCATCCGGGCTGAAGACAGGCGGCCCCGAGACTCCGTTGGTGTGGAAGGGCGCACCGAAGCTGGAACCCTTCGCTTGGAGGAACCACTGGCTCCCTTGCGCTGAGTACGACAGCATGAAGCCGTCGGGGCTCCAGCCTGGGTTGGTGGCATTCACCGCGGGATCGCTGGCCCGCACCGGGGCGGTTTTGCCATCAGTGGGCGCGACCCATATTTCGCTGTGCCGCTTGTTCTCCGCTTCCACGATGGACGTCCGGACGAAGGCCACTCTAAGGCCATCCGGCGAGAGCGCAGGGGCGGAAACGGTTTGGAGCTGATAGTAATCCTGCAGTTCCACGGGCCGTGTCTGGGCGGAGCTTAACCCAACAAGAACGAGGAGAATTAGCAGTGTTCGCATGGTTAGCGCCATCATTTCACCTCTGGCAGACCCGCGGCCAGCGCATCTTTCAAACGCAGCTGCAGGGCTTCCAGACGCTGGTTCAGCTCCTTGAACACCACGTAGCTCTGGGCGGTCGGCTTGCCGTCGCCCGTGGTGATCGAGCGCCCCAGGGCGGCCAGTTGATTATTCAGCTTGATCGGGAAGTTGAGCGGATCCTGCCCACTGCGGTTACGGACTTGATATGCATCCTCCTCGATCGCGCTTAGCTTGGCTTCCAGGCGCTCGGTTGCGGCATTCAGATTAGCATCCTTCGCCTTCTCCGCGCGGTCTTTCATCTGCTTCTTCAGATCGCGAATCCGGATCACGATCGCATTCGCCTCGGTTACTTTATCCCGGACTTCGGAGGCCAGGCGGAACTGCTCCGCGAGATCGGCTTCGGTCACCTCCGGCAAGCGGGGATCCTTCTCTACTCTGAGCCGGGCGGTTTGGGTGACGCCATTCGCCGAGACGCGCACCCCGTATTCTCCCGGAGGCGCCAGGGGGCCCACTTCAGGACGCGCTCCCCACATGATCAACCCTTCAAACGGCAGCGCACCGGGATAGCGCAGATCCCAGGTAAAGCGATTCAGGCCGGCAGTCCGGGTGGGCGGCTTGGGTCCACGCGGTCCGAAGAACTCGTCATCCGCGCCATCTTCACCGGGTTTCTTTTTGTCGTCTTCCGGCGTTCCCGTGAAGGCCTTGACCAGCCCTCCCTGGCCGTCCAGAATCTCTACCGTCACCTTGCCGCTGGCCTGCTTCAGGAAGTAATCGAGCGGGGCCTGGCTCAAGCCACGCTGCGCCGTCCGGGGACTAAACAGCCGCAGAGCCGCGTCGCTGTCCGTGGCCTTGGCTTCGCGCAGGACTCCGATGTCGTTCAGCACGTAGAACGAACGGCCATGGGTGGCGATCACCAGGTCGTTTTCTTCCACCACCAGATCCGGCACCTGCGTGTCGGGCAGATTCAAGCGCAGCGTCTGCCAGTGCGCGCCGTCGTCGAAAGAAACGTAGATGCCATGCTCGGTTCCGGCGTAGAGCAGGCCCTGACGCTTGGTATCTTCGCGCACCACATGGACGAAGTCGTTCGCTGGAATGCCGGTGACGATCTTGGTCCAGGTCTTGCCGAAGTCGGCGGTCTTGAAGATGTAGGGAGCGCGGTCGTCCAACTGATAACGCTTGGCAGCCAGATAGGCGGTGCCGGGGGCGTGATGCGAGGCATCGATCATGCTGATGCGGCTGAACTCAGGCAGCGCCGGAGTGATGTTGGCCCAGTTCTTCCCGCCGTCGCGCGTGATGTAGGCCAGGCCGTCATCGGAACCCGTCCAGAGGGTATTCGGATCGTGTAATGAAGGCGCAACGGTGAAGATGGTGCCATAGATCTCTGGCCCGTTCTGATCCTTCGTGATGGGGCCGCCGGAATCACCCAGGGTCTTGGGATCGCCCTTGGTGAGGTCCGGGCTGATGGCCTGCCAGCTTTGACCGTCGTTCGAAGTCTTCCAGAGGTGCTGCGAAGAGGTGTACAGAACTTTAGCATCGTGCGGCGAGAACACGATGGGGAACGTCCACTGCCAGCGTTCCTGCAACGCGCTGGCGGGCATGCCGGAGAAGAAGAGCGGATAGACCTGGATGTCGCGGGTGTAGCCCGAGCGGCGGTCATACTTCGTGAGCAGCGCCCCTTGGCTGCCGGCATAGAACAGATTGGGATCCTTGGGATGCGGGGCGATGTAACCGCTCTCGCCTCCGCCCACGGCGTAGAGCCAACTGCCGGCCGGGGTCCGCGGATCGCGCGTGTAACGGGCATCCTCGCTGGGCACGCAGAGCGTGGTGTTATCCTGCTGCGCGCCGCAGACATGATAGGGGACGTCTTTGGTGGTGGCCACGTGATAGAGCTGCGCGGTGGGGTAATTCTGCGAGGTCCAGGTCTCGCCGCCGTTGACGGAAACGTTGCCTCCGCCGTCGTTACTGTTCACCATGCGCTGGTTGTCGTTGGGCGCAATCCAGAGGTCGTGATTATCGCCGTGCGGTACCTGGATGGTTTTGTAGGTCTTGCCGCCGTCGGTGGATTTGAAGAAGGCGGTGTTGAGCACATACATGGTGTCCTTCTCCTTGGGGTCGGCATAGATGCGCGAGTAATAGAAGGCACGCTGCCTTACTTTTCGATCTTCACTGACCTTTTTCCAGGTTTGGCCGGCGTCGCCGGAAGAGTAGACGCCCCCATCCTCCGCCTCCACGATGGCGTAGACGCGGTTGCCATCAGCGCCCGAGATGCTGATCCCGATTTTGCCGATGATGCCCGCGGGCAGCCCCGGATACCGGGTGATTTCTTTCCAGGTATCGCCGCCATCAGTGCTCTTGTACAGACCACTGAGCGGACCGCCGCTCGAGAGCGACCACGGCGTCCGGTAGACATCCCAGATGGCGGCGAACAGAATATTGGGATTATGCGGATCGAGGGTGAGATCCACGGCACCCGCGCGGTCGCTCTGGTAC
>JBBQUE010000036.1:0-11127 GCA_038212805.1 Bryobacterales bacterium
AAAACAAATAATGCTTGGGTTTCTGTGGCAGGCTACTCGAGGATATAGGCTGACGCCTTGGCGGAGTCCTTATCTGCGGTGGCGTATCGAAACCTACCAGGGGACGCCAGCCGAAGAGATCGGCCTCCACGAGTTTTTCGGGTTCGTCTGGAAGGAACGCGCACAGCTTTGGCGGATGCTGGGTTGGGTAGGGCGCAACAATACCAGGTAAGCGGCGGCTAAGCGGCGAGGCTAGCGGCTATTCAACGGTGAACACCACCGGTTGCTCAATCATGGTTGTCTTGTTGGCGGTCAACAGCATCAGGTGGTACCGCCCGGCTTCGGTTTTTGGAACCTTGAATTTGATCTCGGTGTCGGTCTGCTCCGTGATGGTTCCCTTGAAATCCTTGGTTCCATCCGTGAGATAGATGTCGGCAACCTTGATCTTATCCAGGTTTTCTCCCTTGGTGGTCACGGTGTCCCCCACCTTGCCGGATTCCGGCTCCATTGAGGACAACTTCGAAAAGCCTTCGAACCCCGGCATCACCAGTGCAACCAGGCACAAAAGCGAAAGTGTGGCAAAGCAGCGTTTCATGCAATTCTCCTCGGTGTCGAGATTATACATGAGACGGAAGCGAAAAAACGAAGCCATTGCGGCCTGGGCACACCCCTACAATGAGGAGGTGAACCTTTGGAATCGGGAACTCGAAGTGGCGGAAGAAGCCGCACGGCGGGCGGGCGAACTGGCCTTGCGTTATCAGCAAGGCATTGAAGCCGAAACAAAATCCGACCTTTCGCCGGTCACTCGGGCGGACCGGGAGGCCGAGCAACTCATCACCAGCATCCTGGCCGAGGCCTTTCCCGAAGACGGTTTTCTGGGGGAGGAAGGCGCAAACCGGGAGCCGAAGAACGGGCGCAAGTGGATTATCGACCCCATCGACGGCACCCGCGATTACGTTCGTGGCAATCCGTTTTGGGCCAACCTGATCGGCCTGGAAGTGGACGGCGAAGTGGTGGCGGGCGTCGCGAACCTGCCCGGTCTGCGCCAGATGTATACCGGCGCACGCGGAATGGGTTCGTTTTGCAACGGCCAGCGGATGCGCGTTTCTTCCAAGACCACGCTGGCGGAGTCAGTTATCTGCTTCAATGGATTCAATAAGTTAGCGAATGCTCCCTTCCGGCCCCGGCTGCTGGACTGGCTGCATGGCACGTGGGCGGTCCGCAGCTACGGAGGCGCGCCCGATTCCATGATGGTGGCCAGCGGACAGGCGGATGTGTGGATCGAACCCATTGCCGCGCCTTGGGATCTTGCTCCGCTGAAGGTGATTGTGGAAGAGGCCGGTGGAGTATTCTTCAACTTCGACGGCGGCTGTTCTATCTATGCGGGCAACTGCTGCGCGTGCCCGCCTGCCCTCAAAGGCGAAGTCCGGAAACTGCTGGGATTGGAATCCTAACGCGTGTCCGGGGAGTTTTATAACGGCGTCCCGGTTCTGGTTACGGGGGGCCTGGGTTTCATCGGCAGCAATCTGGCGATCCGGCTGGCGCAGGCCGGGGCTTTGGTCACGGTGGTGGACCCCGCGATTCCAGGATGCGGCGCGAACCCGTTCAACCTGGAACCGGTCCGGGATGGCATTCGCCTGATTAGCCAGGACATCGGCGATGCCGCGCAGTTCCGGGAAGCACTGGCCGAAGCCCGGGTGGTGTTCAATCTGGCGGGTGAAATCAGCCATATCAACAGCATGCAAGCGCCGGAACGCGATCTGCGGATTAATGCCTTAGCGCAACTGCGTTTCCTGCTGGAACTGAAATCCGCGCGGCGCGGCGTCCGCGTGGTGTATGCCAGCACGCGGCAGCTTTACGGAATTCCCGACTATCTGCCCGTGAATGAACGGCACCCCATCCGGCCGATCGACTTTAACGGGATCCACAAAGCGGCGGGCTGCATGTACCACCTGATGCTCTCGCGTACCGGCGACCTGGATGCCGTGATGCTGCGCCTTACCAATGTTTACGGCCCGCGCATGGCGCTGAATCTTCCCGCGCAGGGCTTTCTGGGTTCGTTTTTGCGGCGGGCGCTTACGGGCCAATCGCTGGAAGTTTTTGGGGACGGCCAGCAGATGCGCGACCCGGTTTATGTGGACGATGTAGTGGATGCCTTTCTGCTGGCGGGGGCGCGTCCCGCGCTGCCCTCGAGGACCTACAATGTCGGCGGCCCCGCCAGTTTGTCGCTGCGCGAAATTGCCACGACGACGGCCCGCGTGGCCGGAGGCCTGGAACTCATCCACCGCCCTTTCCCGGCTGATATCAAACCCATCGACATCGGGAGCTACGAAACCGACAGCTCATTGATTGCGCGGGAGTTGGGTTGGCGTTCCCAAGTTACGTTCGCCGAAGGCGTGGAACGAACTCTGGCGTATTATCGCCCGGTGCTGGGGAATTATTTGCCATGATCTTAACCCGGCATAGGCGGAACCAAACAGGAGTTCGGCTTTCCGGAGTTGGAACCTGTCGCGAAGTGTCTGCAAAGGTCCGTGGATATTGCCCTCCCATCATGCCGCGAAAGCATCTTGCCAGAAATGCGCAGAAGCTAACGGCAAAGGTGCTAAACCCTGCAGTTCAGCCGTCGACCGACCCCGGGTGGCGTTTATCACTTTCGGGTGGCATCTGCTTTTTCCGCAGGGGGTTGCGGCTACGGCGGTTTTTGCCATGATGAACCCGGCGGAATTCGCCAACATCGCCAAGGCCGAGCGGGATTTCTGGTGGTATCGGGGCATGCGCGAGATCCTGTTTGGAATGCTGGATCCGATGGTGGCCAAGCGTCAAATAACGCGCGCGCTGGATGCCGGATGCGGCACGGGTTACTTCGCCAAGCTGGTGCAGCAGCGCTACCAGATCCCCACCATGGCGATTGATTACGGTTGGGAGGGGCTGCAATTCGGCCGCAAGCTTGGTCTGCCACATCTGGCCCAGTGCGATGTCCGCGCGCTGCCCTTCCGCTCCGGGTCGTTCGGGTTGGTGCTCTCAATGGACGTGATTGTACACTTTCCGCGCGGGGATGAGAGCGCGGCTTTGCGGGAAATGGTGCGGGTGCTGGAGCCATCGGGTTTGATTGCGATCCGGGTCTCCGCGCTCAATCTGCTGCGCAGCCGGCACTCTCAATTCGCGCATGAGCGGCAGCGCTTCACGCGGGCGCGCTTGATTGAAGCCGCGCAAACCGCGGGGCTAAAAGTACTGCGCTGCACTTACGCCAATAGCCTGCTTGCGCCGGTGGCCCTGGCCAAGTTTCGTATCTGGGAACCGCTCACCAACCAGCCCCCAGCCAGCGGAGTGGAGCCCGTACCGGCCTGGCTGGACCGGGTTCTCTATGCTCCTCTGGCGATTGAGAGCCGACTGACGCGCGCGGGTTTAAACCTGCCCGCCGGACAATCCCTGGTGCTGATCGCGGAGAACGAATCTTCATGATTCTATTGGATTAAAGCGCGTTTTTGTGAGCGGTTTTTAACGTAATTCCACGCGACTACCGCCGGTGTTCCGCGTTTACATAAACGTAGGAGAAACACTGAAATGAAACGAACCATTCTGACCCTGACCGCCGCCTCCGTGATGGCCGCTTTCGGCCTCCAGGCCCAGACCCCGGAACCGAAGAAAGGCGAAATCGTCGAGCGCAAGATGAATCAACAGAAGCGTATTGCCAATGGCGTTGCCAACGGCAAACTGACGCCCAAGGAAACGGCGCACCTCGAAAACAAGGAAGCCAAGATTAACAAAGAAACCAGCACGGATCGCAAGGCCAACGGTGGCCATCTGACCAACAAAGAGAAGGCGCAGGTTAACCGTCAGCAGAACAAAGTCAGCAAGCAGATTTACACAGAAAAGCACGACGGGCCGGCCAAATAGTTTCTTTTCGAGCCCTCTCTCCTGTGAAGTATTACGGGGCGGGACGCTACCGGGTAACTCCGGCGGTGTCCCGCGTTTTTTCGTGTACCGCACTGGCTGCGCGTTCGATCTGCTCGCGGGTTAAGTAGGCATGGACAGGGAGCGAGAGTACGCTCCGTGAGCAGGTCTCCTGAAAGTGGATCTGTTATTTCGTTACAGGCCCTTACCGAGCCGCGACGGTGACGGAGCGATGGCCGGTAACTCCGGCGGTGTCCCGCGTTTTTTCGTGTACCGCACTGGCTACGCGTTCGATCTGCTCGCGGGTTAAGTAGGCATGGACCGGGAGCGAGAGCACGCTCCGTGAGCAGGCTTCGGCCACCGGAAATGAGCCTTCGGGATACCGCGCATCTTGATACGCGGCCAGCATGTGGATGGGTTTCGGATAGTGGATGTTCGTGGATATTCCCGCCGCCCCCAGCTCCTGTTGAAAGGCATCGCGATCGGGGGAGCGCACTGTGTACAGGTGGTATACATGCCGCACCCCATCCGTGACAGCCGGCAGCTTGACCCCCGCCCCTGCCAGCAATTCGTTATACAGCGCAGCGTTCGCCCGGCGCGCTTCGGTCCAGGCCTCTAAACGCCGCAACTTCACCCGCAACACCGCGGCTTGAATCCCCTGCAGCCGGTAGTTATAGCCTTGCAGAACCGGATGATATTTCTGTTCCTGCCCCCAATCCCGCAGCATGCGCAGCTTGTGCGCGTGTTCCGGATTGCTGGTCACCACCATGCCGCCTTCGCCCGGCGCCCCCAGGTTCTTGGTGGGGTAAAAGCTGAAACATCCCATGTCGCCGATGCTACCCACCCTGCGCCCTTTGTACTCCGCGCCGTGGGCCTGTGCGGCATCCTCCACCACGGCCAACTTGTGCTGGCGCGCGATGTCGAGGATTGGGTCCATGTCGGCGGGTTGACCGTAAAGGTGAACCACCATGATGGCGCGGGTACGTTCCGTGATCGCGGCCTGGATTTTCGTTACGTCGATGTTAAAGGTTCGCTCATCGATATCCACCAGCACCGGTGTTGCACCTACGTAGTGAATGGCGGCAACGGTGGCGAAAAATGTAAAAGGCGTGGTGATGACTTCGTCGCCCGGCCCGATTCCCAGCGCCAGCAAGGCCAGATGCAAGGCGCTGGTTCCGGAGTTGACGCCCACGCCAAAGCGGGTCTGGCTGTAATCGGCGAACTCTTCTTCGAGCGCCTCTACCTCGGGTCCCAAAATGAATTGGGTTCGTTCGATCACACGGGCCACGGCTGGGTCGATTTCGGATTTCAGCTCACGGTACTCAGCCTGGATGTCGATGAACGGGATAGTCTGCATCTAATGCGATGGTAACGCCGCCAACTCTGAAGGCTGCAAGGCGTGCCGGGTGAACCGGGCGCTGGCGATGGCACCCTTGAAATAGTCGCGCAGATTAATCCGTACGCCCGCGGAGGTTTGTCCATCCCGCTGCGGCGCGAACTGGATTTCAGCCGAACCTTCCAGAACGCCATCCACATAATTGCGAAACTGGTGGCCATCGTAGACCATTGCCACGCGGTACCACTGATCCAGACTATGCAGGCGTTCCCGGTTCAGGAGTGCCTTGGACGCGGTGCCTGAGTTGACGAAACTATCCAGGCACCACCGGCCATCCACAATCCGGATTTCAAACAGCATCCGGTTGGTTGTGCCCTTCTCCTGCAGGTGGAAGAACCGTTGCTCAGGCGCGCCATCGTGGTCTGGACGGAAAAGGACTTCCCAGGTGAAGCTGGCGGCTCCGGCGAGTGGGTGGACGTCAACGAACATGGCATCATCCACCCCGTTGAACTGAACGGCTTTCCCGACCGGCGTGTCGATGACACGCGGGTGTCCCTGTAGCCGGACGGCGTGCCCCCCGAGCTGATCCAGCCGGTCGAAGGTCCAGACCTGGTCAGGTTCAGCGGCCCAGGACGGCAGCAGCATCAGAAGGGCTATCGCGAAGAGTTTCACGTCTCAATATCTAGCATGAATTGCGATACTCTATAAAAGACAGCACGCCATGACCAAGCTCTTTTTCCCTCTGTTTCTGGCACTTGCCCGCGTTGCGACACTGGACGCGGCCGATAGTTTTAGCGTTGCCAAACCGGTACTCGATGCAAAGTGCGTGGCCTGCCACGGGGAAGCGCCGCAGGGCAAGCTGGATCTGCGCACTTTAGAATCGACGCTGAAGGGCGGCGCGGCGGGTCCCTCGGTAGTCCCGGGAGCGCCCGAAAAAAGCTTGTTGATCGATAAGGTGGTGACGCGCCAGATGCCGCCGGGCAAGGTGAAACTGACCGATGCCGAGATCGACAAACTGCGCGCGTGGATCACGGGAACGAAGCCAGTGGAAGCGGCGGTTGCGTTGGTAAGTGTGCCGGAGCAGGAAGTTCGCGCGATCTTCCAGGCCCGCTGCGTGGCCTGCCACGGTTCGCTGCGGCATGAAGGCGGGCTGGATATGCGCACAGTGGCCAGCCGTCTGAAGGGTGGGAAGTCGGGTCCTGGGCTGGTTCCGGGGAAGCCGGAAGAGAGCCTGATTTATAAGCGCATCGTCAACGGGCAGATGCCCCCGGCCGGGATGTCCAAGGATGTGGCGGTGGAATTGCCAACCCCGGCGGAGACGGAAAAGATCCGGGCGTGGGTGGCAGGCGGAGCGAAGGGCCCCGAAACTGCCTCGAATGCCGATGAGGCGCTGGTGAAGGAAGCGGATCGCAAGTTCTGGTCGTTCCAGCCTCCGACGCATCCAACCGTGCCGGCGGTGAAAAACCAGGCGCTGGTGCGGAATCCTATTGATGCCTTTCTGCTGGAGAAGCTGAACGCGAAGAGCTTGAGCTACGCGCCGCAAGCTGGCCGATTGACGCTGATGCGGCGCGCGTACCTGGACCTGATCGGCATTCCGCCCACGCCCGCGGAGATCGACGCATATCAAAAAGACAAGTCGGCCGATGCTTATGAGAAGTTGGTTGACCGGTTGTTGGCATCGCCCCACTATGGCGAGCGCTGGGGTCAGCACTGGCTGGATATCGCAGGCTATGCGGATTCAGAAGGCTTCGGACAGGACGATGGTATTCGCCCTTATGCCTGGCGGTACCGCGATTACGTGATCCGGTCATTGAACGCGGACAAGCCTTACTCGCGGTTTCTGACTGAGCAGATCGCCGGGGATGAAATGTCGGACGACTGGCGGAAGGCCAAGGGCGTGGCGTCGCAAGAAGTGATCGACCGCATTGCGGCGACCGGATTCCTGCGCACCGTGCCGGACCCCACCAACTCCTCTGAGCGCGGCCTGATTGCCGAGCGTATGAATATTGTGGCGGATGAGGTGGAAGTGTTGACCTCATCCGTGATGGGCTTGACGGTAGGCTGCGCGCGCTGCCACAACCACAAGTACGATCCTATCCCGCAGAGCGACCACTACCGCCTGAGCGCCATCCTGCAAGCTGCCTACGACCCTTACGAGTGGAAGACCCCGAACAAGCGCGAATTCGACCTGGCGCTGGAGACCGAGCGCAAGGAAGTGGAAACGCACAACGCGCCCATCCAGGCTGACATTAAAAAACTGCAGGCGCAGATTGACCAGGCGGCCGCGCCGTTCCGTAAGACGGCGATCGAAGAGCGCTTGAAGACGCTGCCCGCCGAGGTTCGCGAAGACCTGCGGATCGCGAGCGAAATAGCCGCCGACCAGCGGAGCGATCTGCAGAAATACCTGGTGGAAAAGTTCAAGAAGACCTTGGACATTTCGAATCGCGAACTGCTGAAGATGTACCCGGCGTACCAGACGGCCAGCCAACCCACCCAACGGGAACTGGCAGCGGCGCGGGGCAAGCTTACGGCCAAGCCGCACGTGCGCATTCTGACGGATAACCCGGAGCCGTCGGTATCGTACCTGCTGCGGCGCGGTGACCCGGTGGGCTTTGGCGAACCGGTGGAGCCGGGGGTTCCCATGGTCCTGCAGAACGCGGCTTTGAAGCCGTATCAGCCGGTTTCTCCCTTCCCTGGGGCATCAGGCCGCCGCCTGGCTTTGGCGAATTGGTTGACGCAGCCGGAACATCCGCTGACGGCGCGCGTGATGGTGAACCAGATGTGGATGCGGCACTTCGGGCGCGGCATTGTCGCCAGCGTTTCGAACTTCGGGCACTCGGGCGTGCCTCCGTCGCACCCTGAATTGTTGGACTGGCTGGCCACGGAATTCGTCGCCAGGGGTTGGAGCATGAAGACCATGCATCGCCTGATGATGACGAGCGAAGCCTATCGCCAGGCGTCGGTTGTGGAAGATTCGAAGCTGGCGGCCGATCCGGAAAACGTCCTGGTCTCGCGCATGCAGCTGCACCGCATGGACGCCGAGACGTTGTACGATTCCCTGCTGACAGTGGCCGGGCGATTAGATCCCGCGCTATTTGGATCGCCCACGGAGGTGGACATCCGGCCCGATAAGGAAGTGACCGTGAAGCCCACGGCCACGGGGTTCCGGCGTAGTATTTACGTGTTGCATCGCCGCCAGACGCCTGTTTCGTTGCTGGATGCGTTTGATCAACCCGCGATGACCCCGAACTGTACGGAACGGCGGCGATCAAACGTGGCTACCCAGGCGCTGCACATGATGAACGGATCCATGACCTGGGAACTGGCGCGCTTCATGGCTGGCCGCGTGATTGACGACGCCGATGGCGATCGCGCCAAGCAAGTGGAAGAGATTTATCTGCGGGCTTATGGACGGCGTCCCAACGCGGAAGAAATACGCATGGGCACCGCGGCGATTGAGGAGTTTCGCAAGCAGTGGCCGGCCCGTCTGGCCAGTGATAACGGCGACGCCCCACGCGCCTCCAGCGCCAACTGGTTAGCCTTGGCCAATTACTGCCACGCGATCTTAAACTCAGCGGAATTTAGCTTCATCGACTAAGGAAAATATGCCTAAGACTTCACGACGCGACTTCTTTTCTTCGGTAGTGGACGGATTGCACGGGGCCGCGCTGGCAACGCTGCTGGGCTCCGATTTGTTTGCCAGCGACGCACCTGCGTCGCAAGTCTTCGATTTGACGCCCAAGGCGCCGCAGTTCCCCGCCAAGGCGAAATCGGTAATTCACCTGTTCATGAATGGCGGCCCCAGCCAGGTGGATCTGTTCGATCCGAAGCCGACATTGAAGCGGCTGGCAGGCACCGCGCCCAGCCGCGAGTTGAGCTTTGCGATCTCGAACGGCAAGGATGCGGGCAGCCTGTTTCCTTCCCCGTTTGAATTCAAGCGCGCCGGCAAGTGCGGCATGGAAATCTCGGACGCGCTGCCCCATTTGTCGGAGTGCGCCGATGACATTGCGCTGATCCGGTCCATGTATGGGGAGCACGCCAATCACGAACCGGCGCTGTTCCTTATGCATACGGGCCGCACCATTGCCAGCCGTCCGTCCATGGGTGCGTGGGTTTCCTACGGGCTGGGCACGGAGAACCAGAACCTGCCCGCGTATGTGGTGCTGGACGACCCCAAGGGTTTGCCCATCAATGCGATCTCGAACTGGCAATCGGCCTGGCTGCCGCCCATCTACCAAGGGACGCGCTTCCGTACCGAAGGGCCGCCGGTGTTGAACCTGGAACCGCGTAAGGAAATCCCCGCGCCGTTGGTTGAGGCTGAGCGCAATCTGCTGCGTAAGCTGGACGACGCTCATCGTAAGCAACGTCCCTATCAGCCCGAGTTAGACGCCCGCATTTCAAGTTATGAACTGGCGGCGCGCATGCAGATGGCCGCTTCCGACGCGCTGGATTTGACGAAAGAGAGCGATGCCACGCGCGAAGCTTATGGGCTGAACGATCCCTTGACCGCTTCGTACGGAAAGCGCTGCCTGATGGCCCGCCGGCTGGTAGAACGGGGCGTGCGCTTCGTGCAGCTCTATATTGAAAACCAGATATTCGATTCGCATGGGGACCTGCAATCCAGCCTGCAATATGCCTGCGGCAAGACCGACAAGCCGGCCGCGGCGCTACTCAAAGATCTGAAGCAGCGCGGGTTGCTGGATTCCACGTTAGTTGTTTGGGGTGGCGAATTTGGCCGTCTGCCGATCTCCCAAGGCGCGGGCAAAGCGGCCGGCCGCGATCACGGACCGCAGGGGTTCAGCTCCTGGATGGCGGGCGGCGGCGTGAAGGGCGGAACAGTGCACGGGGCCACCGACGACATTGGATTCAAGGCCGAACAGGACCGCGTGAGCGTGCACGATTTCCATGCCACCATTCTGCATCAGCTGGGGCTGAATCATCGCGATCTGGTGTATGAGCGGCATGGGTTGAAGGAACGGCTGACGGACCAATTCCCGGCCCGGGTTGTTACAGAAATTCTGGCTTGAATCTGGCCGCGGATGCACGCGGATGCACGCGGATAAGACCAAAAAAAGAGTTCAGGGCTTTTCTTATCCGCGTTCATCCGCGTTTATCCGCGGCGTTGCATTCGGCTTCTAATTAGGATAAAGTCGAGCAACATGAAAAAGCCGGTAATAATTCTGGCCCTTGCAGTGATGGTCGCAGCGGGCGGCGCCTTCGCTTACAATACCTACGAAAAATACAAGATCGTCGTGCCCGCGTACCGGGAGCCCGGCGAACTGGTGTTAGTCAATCAGGGCTGGACGGAAGCCCAGCGGCAACAGTTTCATTACACGCCGCAAGGCACCCGGCTGGCACCTTACGACTGGTTCATGGCGCTGGAACAACCGTGTTTCTGGCTATTCGGTTGTGAGCCGATTTCAGATAAGAAATATCTGGCGCGTTTCGGGTTTATCGCCGGAAAGGCCGACCCGGAATTGAATCCCGACGGCCTGCCGGTGGGCTTTGCGCGTCAAAAAGATTTTTACGACCCGGTAAATAAGGTGACTTATCCGGTGGTCGGGTTGACGTGCGCGGCCTGCCACACGGGCGAATTGCAGTTCGGCAATTATGCCATCCGCCTGGAAGGCGCGCCGGGCATGATTGATGTGGCGGAGTTCCAGAAGGCGATGGGCACGGCGCTGGCTTTCACGCAAAAGCTCCCGTTCCGCTACGCCCGGTTTGAGAAAAAGGTGCTGGGCCCCAACGCCACCGAAGAACAGAAAAAGAACATGAAGACCCTGTTCGAGGCGCTGCTGAAAGGGGGACTGGACGAAAAGGAATTTACCGATGAGCACAAGATCTACGCTAATCCAGCGGGGTTTAGCCGCACCGATGCGCTGACCCGGATTGGCAACCAGGTTTTCGCGTTCGACATG
>JBBQUE010000037.1:0-11022 GCA_038212805.1 Bryobacterales bacterium
GTTAACCGCCGATAATCACGGTGGTCTCACCCTTGACGATCTTGTCCGGAGGGCCCAGGGCCTCAAGCAGGGTATCGCCCAGGCGGCAGGCGGGCAGATTGTCGATCAGCACCGTCTTGCTGCCATCAATCACCACGCCAGGGCCATGCGGCGGGATGGGTACCGGAACCGCGCACATATGGATGTCCGCGCCAGCCGCGGCGCCGGTGATCAGCGATCCCATGGCGAGTGCAGCCGCCGCCTTCCCGGCTTGTTCGGCGGCGAATGCGATGGGCTGGGCAGGACCCACGGCGGCTTTCGTGGCAGTTTCCAGCGCCTGGATCGCTATGTCAGAGGCTTGTTTGGGTCCCTTCAGCGCATTGGCCACCGCCGCCGGAACACCGCGCCACGCGGGCAGCATCCCAATCAAAACCGTAAGGGATCCGGGCCCTGGCCCCAGCACGCCAGGCAGGGGATGGGCGACATTATCCGTGACGCGCGCCGCTGGTCCGGTTGGCATGGCATCAGCGTAGCATAAATACTTTCAACGCATTTCGCGCTGGACGAAACGATTGTCCCCTTTCCACCACAACCCATGCGAGGGAGGACAAGCATGTCAGATATCGATGTGAAGTACGCCGCACTGGGTGGCCCGGGCGGCTGGTTAGGTCCGGCAACCACCGGGGAACTGGTGGCGCCCGATGGAGTCGGCCACTACCGGCATTTCCGCGGCGGCTCCATTTACTGGTCGCACGCCACCGGTGCCCATGAGGTACACGGCCGCATTCGGGACAGGTGGGCCGCACTGGGTTGGGAACGCAGTTTTCTTGGCTATCCCATGACCGACGAGACGATGACGCCGGATCGCGTGGGCCGGTACAATCATTTCCAGGGCGGGTCGATTTATTGGACCCCGGGAACCGACTCGCACGAAGTCCACGGGGATATCCGCGGTAAGTGGGCCAGCCTGGGTTGGGAGCGCAGTTTCCTGGGCTATCCGCTAACTGACGAATCCACCACGCCGGATGGCGTAGGCCGGTACAACCACTTCCAGGGCGGATCGCTTTATTGGACCCCGGCCACCGGAGCGCATGAGGTCCACGGGGATATCCGCGGTAAGTGGGCCAGCCTGGGATGGGAGCGCGGCTTTCTGGGTTATCCGCTGACCGACGAGACCGTTACTCCAGACGGCGCGGGGCGATACAACCACTTCCAGGGCGGTTCGGTTTATTGGACACCAACCACCGGGGCGCATGAAGTGCACGGCGATATCCGCGGACTTTGGGCCCACATGGGCTGGGAGCGCAGTTTTCTGGGTTATCCGACCAGCGACGAATTACCCACGGAGGATGGCACCGGGCGGTACAGCGAATTTCAACATGGGTCGATTTATTGGAGTCCGGCAACTGGTGCGCTGGCCTGCCGTGAGACGGTGCGCCTGCATATCAAGTGCCTGACCGCGCCTACACGTTTCAGTATCAATCAGATGGTCTCCAACATGCGGCTTACCTATGCCACCGCGCAGGTTGGCGTGAAATACGCTTCTTTCGAAGTGCTGAATCTGCCGGCGTTGAATGATCTGGACGTGGGCGGCTGCACCATGGGCAGCGTGACGGCGGAGCAAACGCAGTTATTCGCGCACCGTAACAGCGCGGGTGCCAACGATGTAGTGGCGTACTTTGTGCGCAGCACCCAGCCGCCATATAACGGTTGCGCCAGCCATCCCAACAGCCAGCCGGGAGCGGCCGTCGCCAGCGGAGCCAGCGCCTGGACTTTGGCGCACGAGATCGGTCACGTACTGGGGTTGCCGCACGTGAACGATAACAACCGGCTGATGACCGGCAACGGCACCGATAACATTACTAATCCGCCGCCGGACCTCATCGCGTCAGAGAGCGCGACGATGCTGGCCAGCCCGTACACCAACTAACCTGGAGGAAGATCAATGCCTGTAACCATGCAGCAAGTTTTAGCCGTAATTGAAAAAGACGAACCCAACTATTCGGCGTTCGCTCAGATGGGACCGGAAGCACTGCCGCACCTGGAGGCCATTATCGATGCGCAGGATCCTTTGAAAGCAGCCAAGGCGGCGTACGCGGCCAGCATTATTGGCGGCCCGGGAGCGATCGTGGCCATGCGGAAAGCCGCCGATCATCATGATCCACAAGTCCGGATCGCCGTCGCGGATGGGCTGAAAAATCTTTCCGAAGCCGCCCCCACGGATCTGGTGATGAAAGCGCTGGACGACCATGATGTGGGAGTCCGAAAGCTTGCTCTGGCTACCGCCGGACGGCTGAAGCGGACTGAGCTCAGCACCAAGATTGCGGCTATGTCGCAAAACGACCCGGCTGAGTACCTGCGTTCGGCGGCGTCCCTGACCGTCGACAAGTTGAAGTAACGCTCAGCCTTTAGCCAGGCTGCCCTGCAAGGCAGCCTGGCTAAAGCACAGTTACCAAACGCTGCCATGCGCGGCTCACTGTGAACGCTCGCCAGGCTTCGATCTCTCGCTCTTTGTGCCCTCGCAATCCTCTCCAGGCCGGCCGGTGGTATATGCCGGGAGCGACCTGAAACAACCGGGAAATGCGCGACGGTTTGATCGGCGCAGATGTTGTAACGTCCGCCAACCGCGGTTATTTCGGAATTCAAGGTGCTGGTCGCGGCCCGCCTGGACCGGGATGTCTACGACTGGCTCCGGCAGTTCGAAAAAGCTATTCCACCCGCATTCATCATATTCTGAGAGACGTCATGTCCCAGGCGCGTTGACCGCTTCTCGGGCACCGGCCCGCCTGGTCTTGATCGTGGCGAGCACCGGAAACCAGTGCTCGGCCGCCAGAGGATAAACGAACCGGATTTGAAGGCCGCGTAAAAAGCCGGGTGTGCTTCAACCCGCCAGCGAAACCCGCGCCCGCTGCAAATGCTTCCCATCAAATGTATCTTCAATTAAAGAAGCCGGGTCTTCGTCTTCCATCAGGAACCGGTCTATCGGCCCGAACATAGTCTCAAGTTCCGCGCGGCGGCAGGTGGGCAGGTAGACCCGCAGCACGCGCGGATCATAATAGCGGAACAGCAGCCGGTGGTTGGCTTCATCCCGCACCCGCAGGAATCCCCGCAGATGATGCCGCAGGTTCTTCAGGCTGGTCTCGCTGCGGAAGAAGACGCCCCAACTGTTGCCCCACCCATGCTCCAGCAGGTAATGCGTAAACCAGTCGTCCTTATCTAGCTGCACCAGATACGGCGCGGCCATTTCGAGTTGCCACGGTAAGTCCCCCGCGTACAGGCAGCACTTATCTTGGGACGTGCGGTCCACCGCGCTGAAGATCCGGCGATCGCGCGCGCCGTCCAAAACGGTCCAGACGTTTACGCGCGTAGGCAAATCCGCCGGCCAGAACGCTTCCACGAGCTTCGCCTGCGCCGCGCCGGTCATTGGTCGTTCCCCTGTTGCGGTTGGCCGGATGGAGCCGGGGCAGCCTTCTGGCACTCTTCGCAGAAAGGCACGCCATCCTTGGCGGCGTTTTCCAGAGTCGTGGCCAGCGTTACCTTATCCACATGCTTAGGGAAGGTGGCGGTCTCCGCGGGTTGCGCCGATTTTCCGCCTCCGGGGCCGGCGGTGGGGGCTAAACGCTCCGGTTCATCTTCCTGTTCTTGCGGCGGCTTGGCCGGCGAGACCGTCTGCAGCACAATGTTCTTGGGCCCGGCCGTGACACTCGCTCCGGGGCTGCCCACTGCGCCCGGGTCTGCCGTATCGGCCTGGGTAGGATCCGTGGGTGGGTCCACCGGGACCGGACCGCATGCGGAACCCGAAAGCTTCGCGCCGCCGCTGTTCAGCAGAATCAGGGTGCCCTTCACGGAGACGCCGCTGGCATCAATCGTGATGAAGTTTCCGCCCACGTTCAGCGTCAGGCCGGTGCTGGCCTCAATCACAATCTGGGTCCCTTTGATGTAGATGTTCTCTCCCACTTCCAACGAATGGTTGCCTTTGAAGGTCTGGGTAACGTCGCCCTGCACGGCGAGCGCGTGGGCTCCCGTAATCTTGATTCCTTCCTTGCCCTTGATCTCCAGCAGGTGGTCGCCCTCCACCAGTTCCACCCGCTTGCCAACCACGTGGTTGTGCTCGTCCTTCCCGATCTTTTCCAGCTTGTCGTTGCCGACGACCAGGCTGCGGTTGTTGCCGATCCACTCCATGCGGTCGTTCTTGATCCGCACGTCCAGGTTCTTTTCCCCGTGCAGGAATACCTGTTCGCTCCCCTTCAGATCCTCAAAGCGCAGTTCATTGAAGCCTCCTCCGCCCTTCGAACTCAGCGATTTCAGCGTGCTTTTCGTCTGCTGGCCTGGCAGCGGGTAGGGTGGCATCTGTTCGGCGTTGTAGACGCGCCCGGTGATGATGGGGCGGTCCGGGTCGCCTTCAAGAAACGTTACAATCACTTCCTGGCCGATGCGCGGCGTGTAAATGGAGCCCCACAGCTTGCCGGCCCAACTCTGCGCCACCCTCACCCAACAACTGCTGTGCTCGTCGTTCTTGCCCTCGCGGTCCCAGAAAAACTGCACGGTCACGCGGCCATACTGATCGGTCCAGATCTCTTCGCCCGATTTGCCGGCCACCACCGCGGTTTGAGCGCCGTCAATTACCGGCTTCCGCGCCAACATCGGCGGCCGGAACGGAGCCGTGGCGGGGAACACCTCTATGCGGTTCGTGTATTCCAGGGCCGTGTCGTCGTTTGATCGATAACTCGTGTTCTTTGCCTTGTGGCTGATGGCCAGCAGCACATATTCCACGTTGGCGCTTTCGCGGATGTAATCCTTCAACGTGAATTTGTAGCCGCATTTCAAGCCCATGCAGTTGGTGACGCCGCGCCCCGTGTTGAGATGGATTTCGCGTTCTTCCAGCCGAATGCGGGCGTACCGGCCGCCATCGTCCTGCGTGGTGTACAGGCCCGGATAATCGTAGTATTCACCCGCCTGATCGCCGGAGACGGTTGCGGACAGGCCAGCCGTGGGCTTCGTGAAATCATAATCACGGGAGGACGCCGTGCCAGTATGCACCGTCAATTCCTGTTCAAACTGAGTGACCGTATTCTCTTCCGGATTTCCGCCACTGGACCCCAGGTACTTCGCCTCCGCCTGGTGGGGACACGGCTGTAGCATGGCGGAATTGTCCACCAGCACCATGGTGTGCTTTTCTTCGGTCTGTGCGAAGTAGTAATAAATCCCTTCCTGCTCCATCAGGCGGGAAACGAAGTTGAAGTCGGTCTCGCGGTACTGCACGCAATACTCGCGTGGTGGGTAGGTTTCCTGCAAGTCCAGCCGAAAGTCGGTGAACCCACGGTCTTTGAAGACCTTCTCAATAATTTCCGGAACGGTCTTGTTCTGAAAGATCCGGCAATCCGTGAAGAGGTGGAGGAACCAGAACCAGGGTACGATTTCTACCTCGTAAGCTGCCAGGCCATCCTCGCCGGCTTCCAGCAGTTTCGCCCGCCGGACGTTGCCGTGGATGTGGCGTTCTTTCTTGTCGGAGAGCTTGATTGAGATGACCATGGGCTGCCGAAGCAGCCCCTTGAGGTCAACGTTGGCATCTTCGGCCAGAACCTTGAGCACGAAGCGGAAGGGCGTGGAGATGCGCTCCTCGCCCTCAAAGCTCTCCAGCAGCAGCGCGTCGTCCCCCAGTGGAGACTTTACCCGGAGCGGATGTCCGATTTGTGTAGCGGCCAAACTGGCTCCTTAATCGCCTTACCCTAGTCGTATTTAAACGATCCGTCGTCCGCGATTCCCACATGGATCGCCCCCAGCTTCAGCCCCTCCACCATTCTGCCCAGCAACTGGCGCGAAATATCTGGAAGCATGGTATTGGTCAGAATGTTATCCACGTTGCGGGCCCCGCTCTCCACTTCCGTACAGCGCTTCGCCACTTCGTCAATCACCGCTTGATCATAGGTCAGCTCAATGCGATGCGTCTGTTTCAGACGCCTCTGGATCTTCCCTAATTTCAGCACAATGATCTTCTTCAGGTTCTCATCCCGGATGGGGAAGTACGGAATGATCACCAGGCGGCCCAGAAACGCCGGTTTGAAAATCTTGTTCAGCTCCGGCTTCAGTGCGTTTACCAGGCCGGCGGGTCCGGGCATGGTTTCTTCGTCCGCGCACAGCTTCATTAAAGTGTCGGTGCCGGCGTTCGACGTCAGGATGATGATGGTGTCCTTGAAATTAATCTGGCGCCCTTCGCCATCGTCCATCATGCCTTTATCGAACACCTGGAAGAACAGTTCTAAAACGTCGGGGTGGGCCTTCTCAACCTCGTCCAGCAGCACCACCGAATAGGGCTTGCGCCGCACGGCCTCGGTCAGCACGCCGCCTTCGCCGTAGCCGACATATCCGGGAGGCGAGCCTTTCAGCGTCGAGACCGTATGGGCTTCCTGGAACTCCGACATGTTGATGGTGATTACATTATGCTCCCCGCCATACAACAGGTCCGACAATGCCAGAGCAGTTTCCGTTTTGCCCACGCCGCTGGGGCCCACCAGCATGAACGTTCCCACCGGCTTCTGCGGATCGTCCAGGCCTGCGCGCGCCGTCCGGATCCGATGGCTGATGCCTTCAAGAGCATGGCCCTGACCGATCACGCGGGCGCCCAGGTGCTTCTCCAAATGCAACACGGTGGCGATCTCGTCCTTGATCATCTTGCCCACCGGGATGCCCGTCCAGCCGGAGATCACCTCACCCACCAGTTGCGCATCCACGCACACGCGCATCAGCGGATTCTCGCCCTGCATGGTTTCCAGTTCCGTGTTCAACTGGGACAGTTCGTCGCGTAACGGAGCCGTGTCCGTCGTGGGATCCGGCTTGGCATGCTGCGCCTCCAGCTTGGTCCGCACGTCGCGGATCTTCCCCACCAGTTCCTTCTCTTTCTCCCAGCGGGCGTTCAGGTCGTCCAGCTTGGCTTGCGTGCCCGCGCGCCTCTCGGCAATTTGGCCCATGCGCTCGCTGTGGTCTACCCCGGTGGCGGATTCGCGCTCCAGAATGCGCATCTGCACATCCATATCGTCGATCAAACGTAGTGAATCTTCAATCGGGCCGGGCGTGGCATTCTGTCCCAGGGAAAGCCGCGCACAGGTGGTATCCAGCACGCTGACGGCTTTATCGGGCAACTGCCGGTCCGCGATGTAACGATGCGAAAGCTTTACCGCGGCCGCCAGGCCTTCGTCCAGAATGCGGACGTTGTGGTGCTTCTCAAGAGCGGGAACCACGCCGCGCAACATCAGTTCGCACTGGGTCTCGCTGGGCTCTTCCACCTTTACCAGTTGGAAGCGTCGTGCCAGCGCGGGATCTTTCTCGAAGTACTTCTTGTATTCTGACCAGGTGGTCGCGGCCAGCGTCCGCAGTTCTCCGCGCGCCAGGGCCGGCTTTAACAGATTGGCTGCGTCGTTCTGGCCCGCCTGTCCGCCCGCGCCGATCATGGTGTGGGCTTCGTCGATAAATAGAATGATCGGAATAGGCGAATTCTTCACCTCCGCGATCAGCGACTTGAGCCGGTTTTCGAACTCGCCCTTCACGCCCGCGCCCGCCTGCAGCAGCGCCAGATCCAGAGACCGTACCTGCACGTTGCGCAGCACCGGCGGCACATCGCCCTGCGCTACCCGCAGCGCGAAACCTTCCACCACGGCCGTCTTCCCCACGCCCGCCTCACCCACCAGGATCGGGTTGTTCTGCCGCCGCCGGGTGAGAATATCCACTACCTGCCGGATTTCAAAATCGCGCGCCAGCACCGGATCGATCTTGCCGTTCTTCGCGTTCTCCGTCAGGTTCACCGTGTATTGATCCAGATTGGGAGTTTTGCCTCCCATCCCGCCGCGCGGCGCGCCCGGAGCTGCCGCCTCTTCCTTGGCGGTCGTGGCCTGCTTCTCTTCCACCGAGGAGTGAACGATGTCCGCGAAATCCTTGCGCAGGCTATCGGCCTGAATCTTCTGGAATTCGCGGCTGGTCTCACGCATCATCCGGGCCAGGTCCTCGTTCGCCGTCAGCGCCAGAATGGTATGGCCAGACCGGATTTGCGTGGCTCCAAAATCGATGGAGCCCAGCGTCCAGGCTTCGGTCAACATGTTCCGCAATGTCGGGCTTAAGGCCGGATTGCGCGCGTTGCCGGACTTCAAATTGTCCAGACTGCGCGTCAACTCCCCCGCCAGGCGCGACTTGTCCACCTCGAAGTGCTTCAGAATCGCGGCGAAATCGCCGTCTGACGAATCCAGCAGCTTGGTGAGATAGTGTTCGATCTCCACATCGTAATGCGTGCGCGACATGCACAGACCTGCCGCCGACTCCACCGCGTTACGGGTGGTGTCATTCAGTTTGCCAATTAAGGATCGTAAGTTAACGCTCATGTACAACTCCTCCTACTGTAAAAGCAGAATCGCATCGCCAGGATCGCGCGCAAAGGCCGGTCCGGATTTCATCCATGTAGTCCACCCTAGTAGCGGCTGCCCGCTGTCCGCGGTTCCTAATTCCACCGCGGGCACGTCGTCGCGTTTTAAAATCAGCTGAATCTCAAATTCGAACTCGTTTCCCGTAAAATAGCGGCACAGCCCCCGCAGAGGCTCAAAAGCCCGGCCATTGGGAAGAAAATCCAGGTATTGCCGCAGCGCCATCGGACCCAGCATCAACCGGACGCGCGACTGGTGATCCCAAATCTCGTCCCCGGCCACTGCGCCCAATCCCAATTGCTCGGAGTATGCCACGCCGCCGTCAAGCGAGCATTGGTCTGATGCCGCCAGGGCGCGCCATGCGCCGATGAACTGCTCCACCTCAACCGGCACATCGAAATAATCGGAGAGCACCTGTTCCAAAGCCGCCGCCGACCGGGGCTGCAACGAAAACAGCCCGGAATAGTATAAAAACGTGTCGTCGCGAATCGCCTGCCGATTCTCCAGTCCCTCGGTTCCCAGGCCGGCAAAGCACATCAGGTATTTTGAAAACCGGTCCTTCTGGTCGCGCTCATACCCTACGAAGAAGCGGTACTTTTCCCACGCCTGGTAGAACAGCGAAATCATCCGGTGATTGAACAGATCGAAAAAATCCGCAAGCGTCCGGTCTTTTTCGCGCACCCGGTCCCGCAGCAGCTCCGTCATGGCGTAAGGCAGCACGCCGTTCGGGCCTGTCAGCCCCATGAAGTTTATCGTGATCTTGGGCTGCCCGTCCTCCGGCCACTCCAGCGTGTGGATCTGGCTGGGCGGAAACGCCAGCGAATTATTCACTGCGAAGCGCACCGATTCTCTTTCGGGGGGACCAAACAACCCCACCGGATCGGCACGCGGCTGCATCCGGTCCAACAGGCGCACGGCCTGGAAAAAATTGAACTGGCCCGGATGTTCCCGCAGAGACTGGCCCAGCGGCGAACGCCTTACATCAATATCTTCCTTCCCGCTCTTGGTGGCCATTGCCGCAGTGTCTCCTTTCTCTGGCGCACCTTGGCTGAGAGTTGGCTAAAGCTGTTGAGTGACGTGTACTGGCCCAGAAAATGTTCCAGAACGCTAGCGAACAAATATACGCCGCCGCCCACATATTGATCTTCATCCAGTTCAATTTCCACGCGTGTGCCGCGCGCGAACGCGATCCCGTTCTCCGAAATCACGCGCGCAAAATGGGGCTCGCTCCGTAATCCTACAATGCCGCGGATCTGTTTGCCGGCGAAGGCGGAATCGGTGAAGTTATACAGCTTGAGAATCTGCTGTAACGACTCGGCACCGCCTTCCACCAGGGATAAATAGTTGAGCGAAAGATGGGAAATCAGCCGCCACTGAATAGCCTTTCCCAGCGGTGGACGCGTGGGGACCGTAGGCTTTTCCAGGCACACCACGGCCTTCACCACCGCTCCACTTTCCAGGGTGAAATCTCCGCCATCGGCACCGAACGGCAAGCGCGCGGGAAGGTCGCGATTGGTGCATGTGGTCCGGATCGTCAGGGCGTCTGCGTCCGGGCGAATGGGCTGCATGGACAGATCCACCAGGGATAGGTCGATCTCCGTTCCATCATCGTGCATGCGGTTCGAAGGCCGGCGATTCGCAATCCAGAGCGCTTCCTGCTTCGTGCCCGTGTTCCCGTGGCGGAAAGAATAAAAGGGATGGTAGACCAGCGCGTCCCGTTGTCCGGATTTCAGGCTCAGCACTTCATCCACGGAAAAGACTTCGGTGGCATGGGGCCGCCGGACGTCGGGCACTACGCGGTACTCGAATTTTTGTTCGTCCAGCAGAACGGGTTCGGCCGTCTGCGGGAACAGATTCACGATAGGGGAACACCCCAAACGGAAAGTCTTACTGGCGATCCCGGTTTCTAGACGCTGCCGCCGCTGGTCGCCCTCAAAGCGGGAGATCACGAAAATAACTTCCACGCTATTCTTGAAGCCGCGTGCCAGCGCATCCCCGAGTCCGGTGAGATCCAGAAAGAAGAACTTTTCCGGAAACGTGAAATATTCCTGAAGCAAGCGATAGCCCAGGAAAGACCGGCGATCATACGGCAGCATTCCTTCCTCTGCCCCAAAACCTACCGGCTTCAGGCAGGATCCGGGCAGCGTCACCGGTGGAATCTGCGATCGTGGAGCCGTATCGCGAATGATCACAGACGCCAGATTACAGCACAAAATCTCATACAGCGTATGCGTCAGCCCGCTTTCGCCCATCAAGTGGAAGCGCAGCGTTTCCATGTTTAGCTTGGAAAACTCCACGTCGGGCGGGCACTGCAATTCCAGCCGGATCACTCCCATGGCGTCGCCGGCTTTAATGGCGGGGGTCAGGCGGTCGGGGGTCTTCCACTCCGCGCTCGCTACCGTCACCGGCCACAGCGTGGTGTCGTAACAGGTGCGGAATTTGCAGGGAACGCCATCCACGGGCCGGGAATACAGCACCGAATTGCGCTCAATCTCCAAGCCGCTCGACAGCTTACCTTTATCTGGATCCAACTGGAACTGGACGATCGACATGGATGGGATCGGCCGGATAAAGTGGGGATAGATAATGCCCAGCAGCGCTTCGGTGATCTCGGGAAATTCATCGTCGATCTTGA
>JBBQUE010000038.1:0-10997 GCA_038212805.1 Bryobacterales bacterium
TACCTTCACGTAATCCACCCGGTCATACAGCGCAAGCGCGCCCGGCAGCACGGAACCGCGGAATGCGACGTCGCGTTTCCCCAGTCGCGCATCGGCCGCGACATCTGCTTCCACCACGATTTCACCCGGGGCTCGGGAAACAATGCTGCGCACAGTCACGCCGGGCCCGAACACCAGGTCGGAGGCCATGAAAGCAGCGGGGAATTGGTCGCCGATGATGCGAATCCGGTTGCCGTGCGAGCCGGTCTTGAGAAACAACCGGTCGAGTATCAGCAGCCTGGGATTCGACGAGGCCCGCTGAAGCTTCACATCGAAGCCAAATTCCTGGTATTGTCCCCAAAACCAACGGCCCTCAGCCATCGATTCATCCGGCGCAATCCACAGGACTTCGCGCACTTCGCTGGACAGATCGTCCGGAGCGGAACTCAGGCTGGCGCTGCCTTGCGATCGCCCCCTCCAGGCATAGCCGCCGAATACCGCTGCGCGCCCCGTGCGGACCACCCGCGACCCATCCCGGAGCGATGTCAGATTCACACTGGTAGTGAAGTCCTCGCCCGCGCGCTGCACCAGCATTTCTCCGTAGTATCCGCCGCGGCCGGGTAGAGAGGCGGTCACCAACCAGCGGCCCGTCAGATGGGGGGTGCGCGGGCGCGCTATCCAGGCATCCCCTTCCCGGGTGTGAAGCGGAGCAGCCTTCGCCAGCAACCCGGGCGTTTCTTCATCCAGCGGATATTGGCGATCGGCTGCATGCGAGGCCGCAAACTGCGCCCATTCGTTGGCCGAGCGCCGCCAAAGCAGGAACTTGGCGAGTGAGTGGCACTTCGCACAGGCCATGCGCAACGCATCGGTAGAAGTGCTGGGTTCCTCGTGAATCCGGCGTTCTGCCTCGTACATCACGGGCCGGACTTCCTCCGGAGCCAGACCATGGTTTGCGCTAAGATCCCTGACCACCAGCCGCGCTTCCGATGGCGTAACCGTCAGGCCGTGTACCGTAACCATTCGCTTGATGGTGTTCTGCCATCCCTCCGGAGTCGTTCGTACCCAGGAAATCCTCGGGAGATTGCCGCTCTGGTCCCGTGGGTGGCAAGTTCCACATTTGGCAATCACCAGCGGATCGGTAACCGGAATGCCCTTTTCATTTTGAGCGCCGGCCGTTACGATACCGGCCAAGATCACAGAAAAGAGCATGCTCCTCAGGCAGTGGAATGCGTCCCGGTAAGTTGCTGTCATTGCTGCTCCTCATCTCCGCAAAATGCACGAGACCAACGGCAGGGTAGCGGGGACGGACAATGCCGGCGGGCCTCCGGCCTGGAAGGAACCGTGTTCGGTTCGTAGTCTAGCTCAATTCTGGCCGCGCGACTGTCCGGCGGCCGCAGGTGTAAAGACTCCTTCCCAAGAATGCTCAAGCACTGACCGTGCATGGGGCCGCCAGCAGCGGTTTGTGCTCCTTAGAGACGCTCCCTTTCAGCCGCCAAGCCGCCTGTTTATTACGCTTCAAGTCATCAAGATGAATCATATTGACGCAGACGCCATCGATCTCGGCTTGTACTCGCCGTTCATAGCATTCGGCAAACTCGACGCCGGATATTGTTGTGAGGATTTCAAGTCTGAGCGGCGGAAGGCCCATGCGAATCACTTTTGCCCGTTCAAGGAAGAGTGCGGGCTCAGCCTGTACGAAGCCGAATTCCTGAAGGACGACCGCCACCCGCTCGGCGTTCTCCGTGGCAATCGCTATCCAGATATCCAAATCCGCTGTCGCGCGGGAATAGCCGTAATAGTTGACGGCGTAACCGCCAACGACCAAATACAAGACCTTATTCGAGGCTAACAACCTCAAGAACTCTTTGAAGTCGGGTGGTAGCAGGATCGTAGCCATAAATAACCTGCCTCATTAATTCCAATGCTTCTAAGCGCTCGCGGTGTGTTTTCGATTGCCAGTATTCCCGCTCACCGTCATCGTCTTGAAGGGAGCAGGTTTGAAAGGCTGTTCGATCCATCTTCGCTGAACTCACCAGGCTCATAGCCCGAGTGTACCGCCTATGCCCCGATGGTAAACTAAAATCTCCTGCCTAAGAATGCTCAAGCATATAACCGTGCATGGGGCACGCCAGCATAACCTCAAGAACATCGACGTTGCCATCCCCCGCAACACTCTGACCGTGATCACCGGCCTGAGCGGATCCGGCAAATCCTCGCTCGCTTTCGACACCATCTATGCCGAAGGCCAACGCCGCTACGTGGAGACCCTCTCCCCCTACGCCCGCCAGTTTCTGGATCAGATGGAGCGCCCGGAAGTAGACTCCATCGACGGCCTGAGCCCCGCCATTTCGATCGAACAGAAGACCACCAACCGCAGCCCGCGCTCAACGGTGGGAACCATCACCGAAATCTACGATTACCTGCGCGTCCTCTATTCCTCCATCGGCGTGCCGCACTGCCCCACGTGCGGGATTGAGATCTCGAAGCAAAGCACGGAACAGATACTGCAGCAGATCATGGCGCTGAAAGCCGACGCGCGCATTATGATCCTGGCGCCTATCGTCCGCGGGCGCAAAGGTGAATACAAAAAGGAGTTGGAAAAGCTGGCGCGCCAGGGCTTCGTACGGGCGCGCGTGGACGGTACGCTGCACAGCCTGGACGAAGAGATTACGCTGGACCGGCGCAAGAACCACAACATCGAGATCGTGGTGGACCGCCTGCCGCTGAAGCCCGGGGTGGAGACGCGCCTTGAAGCCAGCATAAACACCGCCGCCAAACTGGCCGAGGGACTGGTGATTGTCTCCGTGGTGGGCGGCGAAGAAAAGCTGTATTCGCAGAAGCTGGCGTGCCCCAACTGCGGGTCCAGCGTGCCGCAGTTGGAACCACGTTCGTTCTCGTTCAACAGCCCGTTTGGTGCGTGCGAGACGTGCAACGGCCTGGGCAACAAGTGGGCCTTTGATTCCGGCAAGATCATCCTCGATGCATCCAAACCGCTGCTGGACGGGGCCCTGGGGCCGAGCGGCAGTTCCACGCACGTGAATCAGAAGGTGACCGCCGCCGCCAACCGCCTGAAGATCAAGATCGACAAAGCCTACGAAACCATCCCGAAGAAGCAGCAGGAAGCCATCATGGAAGTAGTGCTGGCCACGCTGCAAGGCCAGTTCGAAGATGCCACCACGGCCTGGCGCGAATGGATGATGCGCTACATGTCGCCTACCTTGTGCACTGCCTGCCAGGGCCGCCGGCTGAAGCCCAGCAGTCTTTCGGTGCGTGTAAAAGGCGCGGGGCTGGGCGAGATTACGGAGATGTCAATCGGGCGGGCGCGCGAAGCCGTGATGGCCTGGACCCTGAACGAGCGTGAGCGCCAGATCGCCGGGCGCGTGGTGGAAGAGATCCAAAACCGGCTGCAGTTTCTGGTGGCGGTGGGGCTGAATTATCTGAACCTGGCGCGGTCCGCGGCTACACTTTCGGGCGGGGAGGCGCAGCGCATTCGCCTGGCCACGCAGATCGGGTCGAAGCTGCGCGGCGTGCTCTATGTGCTGGATGAGCCTTCTATCGGGCTGCACCCGCGCGACAACGAAAAGCTGCTCGAAACGCTGACCGCGCTGCGCGATCTGGGCAACACGGTGCTGGTGGTTGAGCATGATCAGGAAACCATCGAGCGCGCGGATTACGTGATTGATCTGGGTCCGGGCGCGGGGCGGCTGGGCGGAGCGCTGGTGGCCGCGGGCACGCCGGCGGAGATTGAGGCCAATCCGAATTCGCTCACCGGGCAATATATGTCGGGGCGGATTCGCATAGAAGCGCCTACGCAACGTCGTCCGGGTAATGGCAACGCGCTGGTGGTGCGCGGGGCCCGCGAGCACAACCTGAAAAACGTCACGGTGGAGTTCCCGCTGGGCTGCCTGATTGTGGTTACCGGCGTTTCAGGAAGTGGGAAATCCACGCTGGTGAACGATATTCTGTACCGTTCGTTGGCGCGCGAGATTTATGGTTCGCATGACGAACCCGGCGCGCATGAAGCCATTGAGGGCTTGGAGTTTATCGATAAGGTTGTCGAGATCGATCAGACCCCAATCGGCCGTACGCCGCGATCGAACCCGGCTACGTACACCGGAGTCTTCTCGCCCATCCGCGATCTGTACGCCATGTTGCCGGAATCGCGCGAGCGCGGCTACAAGCCGGGGCGGTTCAGTTTCAACGTCAAGGGCGGGCGTTGTGAAGCGTGCCAGGGCGGTGGCCTGAAGCGCATTGAGATGAACTTCCTGCCGGACGTGTTCGTCACCTGCGACGTGTGCCGTGGCAAGCGTTACAACAGCGAAACGCTGCAGGTGAAGTTCAAGGGCAAATCGATTCAGGAACTGCTGGAATGCACTGTAGAAGAAGCGCTGCCGCTGATGGAAAATCTGCCGCAGATTAATCCCAAGCTGCAGACGCTGTTCGACGTGGGCCTGGGCTACATCCATCTGGGGCAATCCTCCACCACGCTCTCGGGCGGCGAGGCGCAGCGCATTAAACTGGCCAAGGAATTGAGCAAGCGCCAGACGGGAAAAACGCTTTACATTCTGGACGAACCTACCACGGGCCTGCACTTCGCGGATGTCCGCAAACTGCTGGAAGTGCTGCAGCGTCTGGCCGATCTGGGCAACACCGTGCTTGTGATTGAGCATCAGCTGGACGTGATCAAGTGCGCCGATTGGATCATCGACATGGGTCCGGAAGGTGGCGAGCAGGGCGGGCAGGTGGTGGCCACGGGCACTCCGGAACAGATCTTGAAGAGCCGGAAAAGTTACACCGCGGCGGCGCTCCTGAAAGCCGCGCGCAATGGGAAACCCGCATGAGCAAGTATCTTCATCAACCGCTGGATTTCACGGGTCTGCGAACCATTCCCATTGGCGAGCGTGGCGGGAAGGTAACCACTGAGCATTTCGCGCAGCCACACACCAAGGGGGCCAACGTAATGGATGGCCTGCCGCGCTTACTGGGCGCGGATACCCTACGGGCTGTGATTTACGCTTTGAAGCAGGCGCGGTTTCGGAACCGGGCCATTCTGTGGGGGCTGGGCGGGCATGTGATCAAGTGCGGGCTGGCTCCGGTGCTGCTGGATCTGATGCGGCAGGGCTATGCCACCGGGTTCGTCCTCAATGGCGCGGCGTCCATTCATGATTTTGAAATTGGCATCGCGGGCTGCACCAGCGAAGATGTTGAGGCCGTACTGCCCGATGGCCGCTTTGGTTCCGCCGAAGAAACCGGGCGCGAAATGAATGATGCTTTAAAGGTAGGCGACGTGGGCTTCGGGGAGGCCATCGGGCGCCGCCTGGATCAGATCGCGGACCCACGGTTTGCGCCCTTCACGCTGCAAGTGGAGGCCTACCGCGCCAACGTCCCGGTGACGGTGCACGTGGCCGTGGGCACCGATACTCCGCATACGCATCCGGCAGCCGACGGCGCTGCCATCGGGCGCGCTACCCATCGCGATTTCCGCCTGCTGTGTTCCCTGGTAACCGGCATCCACGATGGCGGCGTTTACATGAACGTGGGGTCGGCCGTGGTCCTGCCGGAGGTGTTCCTGAAAGCCGTCTCGGTGGTGCGCAACCTGGGCAATCCGCTAACCCACTTCACCACCGTTAACATGGATTTTCTGCAGCATTACCGGCCTACCGCCAACGTGGTGAAGCGTCCGCACGCCGGATCGGGCGGCCAGGGATTTTCGCTCACCGGGCATCACGAAATCATGATTCCGCTGCTGGCGGCCGCGCTGATTGAAGCGGAATGACGACGCCGCACGAACCCGAAGCGCCGCCGTTCTGGGGCTATCAGGACCTGCTGATGTTCCTGAGCTTCACCGTGCCGGGCATCGTAGTGGCGTTCGCGGCCGCCAAGCTGCTCGCGCTCATCCCCGGCGTCAGTAAGCCGCTGGTCGCGCTGATCGGCCAGGCGCTGTGGTACGGGCTGATCTTCGGCGGGTTGGCTTTGTTATTTCGTGTGCGGTATGACCAGCCGTTCTGGGTGTCGCTGGGCTGGAAATTCCCGTTTCCCGGGATGACGGCGTGCCTGATCGGGGGGCCGCCGCTAGCCTTTGCGATCGGAGGGTTGGGTTACGCGCTCCATACTCCGCAGATCGCGCTGCCCTTCGATCAAATGCTGATCGACAAACCCACCACGGTTCTGTTCGCGATCTTCGTCGTGGTGCTCGGACCTATCTCCGAAGAGCTGGCGTTTCGCGGATTTCTGATGCCGCTGCTGTCGCGTTCGCTGGGAACCGTGGCGGGAATTCTAATCTCGGCGGCCGTGTTCGGCGGCATCCATGCGCCCGAATACCAATGGTCGTGGCGGCATGCGCTGCTGGTTTCGCTGGCCGGCGCGGTGTTCGGTTGGGTGCGCACCGCGACGCGTTCCACCGTGGCCTCCACGTTCCTGCACGCTACATATAACCTGACGCAGCTGGCTGCATTTCTTGGACAAAGGAATATTTAACTCATGGTAGAGACCATTCAGTGGACTGATTCGGGCGTGGTGATGATAGACCAGACCAAGCTGCCCCGGCATGAGGTTTTCGTCACCTGCACGGATTACCGCCAGGTGGCCACAGCCATCCGCGACATGATCATCCGGGGCGCGCCCGCCATCGGCGTGGCGGCCGCCATGGGAGTAGCTATTGGAATGATGGACGCGTCCACGGACGCCGAGTTCGACGAGATCTGCGACACTCTGGCAGCGACGCGCCCCACTGCGGTGAACCTGTTCTGGGCTATCGACCGCATGAAACGGCGCTATGCGGAGCTGCGCGATCAGCCGATTGCTGAAATCCGCGACGCTCTGGTGGCGGAGGCCAAGCTGGTCTATCACGAAGATATCGCCATCAACCAGGCCATCGGGCGCAACCGCGCAGGCCTGATCCCGGATGGCAAAACCGTGCTGACGCATTGCAACGCAGGCGCACTGGCCACCGCCGGATACGGCACGGCGCTGGGCGTGATTCGCGCTGCCGTGGAATCCGGCAAGCAGATCGACGTCTTCGCGGATGAGACCCGGCCCTACCTGCAGGGCGCGCGCTTAACGGCGTGGGAGTTGCTGCAGGACAACATCCCCGTGACGCTGATCACGGATAACATGGCAGGGCATTTCTTGAAATCGGGCCGTATCGGCTGCGTCGTGGTGGGGGCTGACCGCATTGCCGCCAACGGCGACGTGGCCAATAAGATCGGCACCTATTCCGTCGCGGTGCTGGCGAAGGAAAACGGCGTGCCCTTTTACGTGGCCGCGCCCATTTCCACGCTGGACCTGACGCTGGCCACGGGCGACCAGATCCCCATTGAGCAGCGCAGCGCCACCGAAGTTACCCACATCCAGGGCGTTCATGTTGCGCCGGAAGGTGTGGGTGTGCTGAATCCGGCTTTCGATGTCACGCCCAACCGCTATGTAACGGCCATTATCACGGAGCGCGGCGTGGCCACCGCGCCCTATGAGCTACATCTTCGAAGCTTCGTCGAACATACTGCCTACGCCGCGGCTAAATAGCGGGGAAGGCGTACCCTCAGTGCGAAAGCAGGCTGCTTTGATGGCCCGGCGAAAGCCGCTCCCAGCGCAGTATTACGCCATCGTCTGCTCAACTTCCGGCGTCTTCACGCCACTCACCCGGAAGGGGCTGAAGTCGGTGGCGTAATCGAAGGTGTCCACGTGCTCTTGGCGCTTCAGGAAGTTCACCACCGCATAGGTGACGGGAGTCATCAGCACTTCATAAATCACCTTGCCGATGTAGCCGGAAAGAATCAGTGTGACGACGGTCTTCGGCGGCAGCGTCCCCCAAAATCCAATCACCATGACCAAGCATGTATCCACCGCCTGGCCGACAACGGTGGAGCCCACGGTGCGGGTCCAAAGGTGCTTTCCCTGGGTGAGCAGCTTCATTTTCGCCATCACATAGGAATTGGCGAATTCACCGCACCAAAATGCGATCAGGCTGGCGATCACTATGCGGGGCACAAAGCTGAACACCGTCTCGAACGCTTTCTGATTCGGCCACTCGGGCGCGGACGGGAGCGCCACCGTGATCATGCCCATGGCTGCAAGCAATCCACACGCCAGGAATTCATTCCAGATGGCGCGCCGCGAAGCCGCGTACCCGTAAACCTCAGTGAAGATGTCGCCGAAAATGTAAGTGATGGGGAACAACAACTGCGCGCCGCTAATGCGGAAATCTCCAAATGCGCAGATCTTCTGCGCAACCAGGTTCGAAATCAGCAGCACCACGATAAAGGAGCTGGTAAGAAAATCCAGGTAACGGAATTCACGCTTAGGTACGATCACGGTAATTGATAGATTCCCTCATCCACGGGCGCGATGCAATTGGAATGACCGCTATAATCGGATTGTGAAAGGTTTTGCCGCAGTTCTAGCAGCAGTAATTTTGCTCCCCGGTTGCCGGAATGACATCCAAAATGAGAACGCCGTGAAACAGGGCATTGTGAAATATTTGGCGAAGAGGCCGGATTTGGCGGCCATGGATGTCACCCTGTCCGGAGTGAGCTTCCGGAAGGGTGAGGCGGACGCCACTGTCTACCTGCAGGCCAGGGGCGGACCGGCGGCGGGGGGCGGCATGCAGATGAAGTATGTGCTGGAAAGGAAAGGGAATGAGTGGGTGGTAAAGCCCCGGAGCGGTTCGCTGCCCGGAACTGAAAACCCGCATGGGGCTGGCGGCGGACCAGCGCTCCCGTCGGGACATCCGGCAGTCCCTGAGGCCAAGTGAAAAAGGTTGCCGTCCTGGGGGGCGGTCCAGCGGGATCATTCGCGGCGGAGCGTCTGGCGCGGGCTGGGCTGGAGACCGTCATTCTGGACGAAAAGCTCGCCTGGGAAAAACCCTGCGGTGGCGGCATCACTTTCAAGGCCTATAACGAATATCCGTTTCTCAAGGAAAACGACACACCGAAGAAGGTGGTGACAGACACTTTTCTCTCCGCGCCCGAGGCTGGGGCGGCCAAACTGGGGCTAACCCAACCGCTGCTGGTGTACTCCCGTTACGACCTGAACAAGATGCTGCTAGACCGCGCCGCCCACGCCGGTGCGCAGGTGGAGAAAACCCGCGTGTTGGGGATGGATCGCAAGGAAAACGGTTGGAGCATCCGAACGCGCAACGGGAGCTTCGATACGGATTTCTGCGTGGTGGCAACGGGGGCGCGCAATCCGCTGCGCGCCGTGGGGACGCAGTACACGGCCGCGGACACCATGTTCGCGCTGGGCTACTACGTGGAGTCTCTGCAAGATCACATCGACATCCAGTTTCTGCCGCGTCTGGAAGGCTATATCTGGGTGTTCCCGCGCTGTGGGCACCTTTCGGTAGGCATCTGCGGCAAGGGCGAGCCGGCTCGAAAGCTACGCATCCGGTTGGAAGCCTACATGGATCAGAAGGGGCTCTCATATAAGAACGCGACCTTCTACGGACATGTGCTGCCCGCGCTGGAGCGCACGTCTTGGCGGAACAATCGCGTGGCCGGGGATGGATGGATGGCTGTGGGCGACGCGGGCGGCCTGGTGGACCCCATCACGGGCGAGGGGCTTTATTACGCGATGCGGTCGGGCGACCTGGCGAGCCAGGTCTTACTCAACGAACAAAACGCGCCCAGCCAGCGCGCCGCGGCATACTGCGATGTTTTGCGGGACGATTTCGCGGCCGATCTGGAATTCGGCGCGGGCCTGGCGAAACGCCTGTTCCTGGGCCGGATGCTGTTCAGCACCGTGCCGGCGCGCATGATCCAATTCATCCGGAAAAGCCCGCGGTTCTGCGATCTGATGCAGGATTTGTTCGCAGGCACCCAGCCGTACCTGGGGCTGAAATCGCGCTTAATTAAGAACCTGAATGGCAATGTTCCCGAGTTCGTTATGAATTTCCTTCTGCACAAACTGGTAACCACCGGAAGCGTCAGCGAAGCATGAACCACTCTCGATCAGAAGCCTTATTCGCCCGGGCCCAGAAGTACATCCCGGGCGGCGTGAATTCGCCGGTGCGGGCATTCCAAAGCGTGGGCGGCACTCCGCCGTTCATCGCCCGCGCGCAGGGTTCGCGCATCTTTGACGAAGACGATAACGAGTATATCGATTACGTTTGCTCATGGGGCCCGCAAGTTCTGGGGCACCGGCCGGACTCCGTTATGGAGGCCATCCGGAAGGCGCTGGGGATTGGAACCAGTTTCGGCGCACCCACGGGACGCGAAGTCCAACTGGCGGAGCTAATCGGCGAATGCGTGCCATCCATTGAAATGGTGCGCCTGGTAAGCAGCGGCACTGAAGCGGTGATGAGCGCGCTCCGGGTGGCGCGCGGATTTACCGGCCGCGACCTGATCGTCAAGTTTGAGGGCTGTTATCACGGGCACGTGGATTCCCTGCTGGTGAAGGCCGGGTC
Organism: Bryobacterales bacterium; assembly: GCA_038212805.1. GTDB lineage: Bacteria > Acidobacteriota > Terriglobia > Bryobacterales > Bryobacteraceae > JANXQZ01. Next base: position 10,379 of record JBBQUE010000038.1, read on the forward strand.
CGGCATGGCAACCCTGGGGATCTCAGGCACCGCGGGCGTACCGGAATCGTTCGCCGCCACCACCATCGTGCTGCGGTACAACTCCGTGGAGGCCGTGGAAGAAGCTTTCCGGCTGCGCGGCAAGCAGATTGCGGCGGTGATCGTGGAGCCGGTGGTGGGCAACATGGGCTGCATTGCGCCCCAGCCCGGGTTTCTCGAAGCGCTGCGGCGCATCACGCAGGAACACGGCGCGCTCCTGATTTTCGATGAAGTGATGACCGGCTTCCGCCTCTCGCTGGGAGGTGCGCAGCAGTTGTACGGAGTGAAGCCCGATCTCACCACGCTGGGCAAGATCATCGGCGGCGGTTTACCGATGGCGGCGTACGGCGGGCGCGCGGAGATCATGAACAACATCGCGCCGGTAGGGCCGATCTATCAGGCCGGTACGCTCTCCGGGAATCCGGTGGCCGTCAGCGCTGGGATCGCGATGCTGAGTTACCTGCTGAAGCATCCCGAGGTCTACGATATTCTGGAAGAACGCACCGCGCAACTTACGGCGTACGTGCCCGAAGGCATGACAGTGAACCGTGTGGGGTCCATGTTCACGTTCTTCTTCACTCCGGGGCCGGTGACGGATTAT
>JBBQUE010000039.1:0-10985 GCA_038212805.1 Bryobacterales bacterium
AGTTATACTCTGCCCGCCCGCCCTGCACGGCCATCCGCCGGATCTTCAAATCCAGCAAACGCTGCACCGCATGGGCATGCTGCGCCAGCACCGGACCGGGCAGATTGCTATGCCCGTCCGCCGCTACCCGGATCGAAATCCGCGGCTGTTCCAGGGTCAGCGAAGCCAGATCCACCTGCCGGTTCAATAACGAAGCCATCCGTAGCCCCACTTCTATCCGCTCCGCCCGAAACAGCACCGGCTCCCCCGGACCTTCCGTCCCATGCACCACTAACCCGTTCACCGATGCCGTCCACGTGCGCCAGTCGTACCGGAAGGCTCCCGCCTCCACGCGGCCGCCGGTTACGTCCGCCACGGTCGACAAAATATTCCGCCGCACCTGATCGCGGAACCAGCGCGATTGCAGAATCGCCCATCCGCCCAGCGACGCCAGTGCCACGCAGCCCAAAACCAACCCGGCCAGCCACAGAACGGTTTTGCGCCTGGTCATCGGAATGCCTCCGCGCGATATCGGATTTCTACTTGGGTTCTGGTATCGCTCAGCCAGTGGTCCACAGCCTGATCCACCCGCTGCTGCGTCAGAATTTTCTCAATGGCCGCGCGGGACTCCGCCAATTCCGGAATCGGAGTACGCTTCTGCCGTTCCCATTCTGCCCGCTGAGCAGCGTAATACTTCGCGATTTCGTCGTCCGAAATTTGCACCGCCGGGGCAAACCGGTATTCGATAAATCGCAGCAGCATGATCTGCCACCGCAGGTGCGCCCGTAGTTGCTCCAGGCTCAAGCCTCCGCGCCTCAGCCCATCTTCAAACTCAGCCCCGCTAGCGTACCGCTGCCGAATCTCCTCTTCCATCCCGGCCGCCTCCGCTACTCCCGGCGCGGCGAAATGCGCGAACTCCATGTCGCGCTTGAACAGAGTCTGCTCCAGCAATCGCTCCGCCGCCTTGCGCTTGGCTTCCGGCCCGAAATCCGCCGCCTCCCGGTTCAGGAACGCCGCCACACGAATCTGTTCCACCACCTCTGATTCGGTGATTACCTGATTGCCTACCGACACCGCAATGCGATCCACAATCTCGGCCTGTGCCACAACACAAGTCAACGCCAACAGCAGCAGCCTCAAAATGCCTGCCCCAGCGAAAGATGAAACTGGAACACATTAATCCGCTGCACCACCTGCGTCCCGCCCCCAAACAGCAACTGATCCCGCGTACCCTGAAATCCAAAGAACTTGGGCGAATTCGGGCTCAACGACAAATCCACCCGCAGCGGACCAATCGGCGTTTTATACCGCACCCCAAACCCAAACGACTGCACGGCATAATCGAAATCGCTCAAACTCTTCTGCTTCCACCGCAAACTGATCTTCCCCACGTCCGAATACACGTTCCCCAGATCGTTGAACAACACCCCGCCGATGTTATCCCCCAACAACGGAAACCGCACCTCCACGCTATTCACGAACAAGGCATTCCCCCCAAGCGGAAAACCCGTGGTCAAGTCCCGCGGACCAGCCTGATTATCCGGAAACCCACGGTGCGACGACGATCCCCCGGAAAAGAATCGCTCCGCCAATGGGATGTCTTCCAAACCGCCATACCGGTCGATACTGCCAAAATACGTCGCCCGCGCCAGGGTCAGGGATTTAGTTAACCGGTGATAGGTCGCATTCCGCGCCAGCACCCGCCCGAACCCCGTCTGCGACCCCAAAACATTATTCGCCAGCGACATATCCAAGGTGTTATAAATCCCCCGGCGCGCATCCGTAGGGTCGTCCCGCCGGTCCTGCACAAAGCTGAACCCCAACAATCCCACGCGCACCGGCTGCGACAGCACTGGAATCAATTCCGGCGTCACCAGCGGCGTCCCCAGAATATTCACGTTGCGGAACGTATAGCGAAACTGCACCGTGCTGGCCCGGGACAACCTGCGCGCCAACTGGACCGACCCTTCTTCGCGCCGCGCTGAAAACGTCCGCACGTCTTTCGAAACGTCGAACAACCCCGCAAACTGCAGACTCAGCTTATCGTTCCCCTCAAACTGCGGCGCAAGATACGTAAACAACGCCCGCTGCTGCAGCGTCGATACCCGGGTCTGCAACCCCACCGTATGCCCCAGGCCCAGGAAATTCAACCGGCTCACCCCAATCGAAACCCGAGGGCTGAACCCCGTCGCCCCGCCCGGCGCATCCAGCGTCGTAATGCCGCCCCCAATGCGCGCAATCTCAGCCCCGAATCCCAGGTTTAACGAGTACCGGCGCGCCTCCTCCATCGAATACAACACATACTTTGACGCCTCCTCCCCCTCCGGGTTCTGCAGCGCTGAATTCACCTTGGCGAAAATTCCCAAATCGTACAATCGCCGCTGGCTCTCCGTAATCGCCGCCCGCGACAACGCATCCCCGGCAGACAAGCTGATGCGCTGCCGCACCAGATCCGGATTCGTCCTCTGCAGGCCCGCCATCAGCACCCCGCGCACGTACTCCCGCTGTCCCGGATCCACGCGAAACCGCAGATCCATCCGGTTCGGCTCCGGCGGCGGCGTCAACGTAAATTCAAACTTCGCATTCGGAAACCCGTTGTTGTAGTAATACTCCAGTACCGCGTCCCGGTCCGTCGCCACATTGTAGTCGCTAAACGGCTGCCCTTCGGTAGAATGCAAAATCGATCGCAGATACACCTCTTCCGCCGGCGCAGCCCCCACAATCTCCAGCTTCGAAACAAATGCCTGCGGCCCTTCCTTGATATTGATGAAGACCGCGATGTCGCTTTGCTTGCCGCTGTAATCGTCCACTTCGCGCGACGTCACTTCCACGTCCCGGAACCCGTTCGACCGGTAAAGCTCTCGAATCGCGTTCAGGTCTTTTTCCACATAATCCCGGCTGTACCGCCCATAGCGGAACCGCAGGAATGTGGCCGGCAGCAGGTACATTCTTTCCCGCAAAGTCTGATCATTGAAATAGCGGTTGCCCTGAAACCGCAGCAGCGCCAGGCGATGCCTCGCCCCCCGGTCCACGGTGTACTCAATCAGTTCATCGCCGCTGGTTTGGGTGTCCGTAGCGACATCCGCATCCACTTCGAAATACCCCTGCGACTGAAAATACGACACCAGATTTTTGCGGCCTTCCGCCAACAACTCACGATCCACCGCGCGCTCCTGGTAAATGGGGAGCAGGCTCCGCAAACGCGCCGACGAGATCCGCGCTCCCGACAACTTCACTTTTACCCGGGGTCCCGCGTCAATCTGCAGCATTGGCGTCACGCGGTTGGTGTCCGAATGATAATCCAACCGCGTCAGCATCACCGTGGCCAGGAGCCGGTTGTTTTTCTGATACCAACCCCGGATGCCTTCCACGCCGCTCTGCAACCTTGCTTCAGTAAGCGGACGCCACGGCAGCATTCCGTGTAACGGTTTCCACCCGGTGGATCCGATCAGGGCAGCATCGGATCGCTCCAGCTTGCCCATGAAGCTCGCTCCATCGAACCGCGCGCGCGCCCCTGGATGGATTGCAAACCGGAGCTTCACCTGATGCGTAGCCGCATTCCGCTCAATCTCCGGCCCAATCGTGGCCTGGTAAAAACCGTTCCGCCGCAGGATATCGTTCAGATTTTCCACCGCCCGTTTCATATCCTGCTGGTCGAATTCCGCGCCCAGTTGCAGCTTGGTAGCGGTCACCAGTTGACCTTGGGTGGGTGGCTCTGGCACGCCATCCACCGCTACATTGCCCACAAAGTAATTAGGCGTGGTCAGAAAGCGCAAGATGATCGCTCCGTTCTCCACCGCGATATCGGCTTGAATGTTGGCGTATTCGCCCGTGGAATAAAGACGTTGAATGGAAGCCCGCAGGCCAGTTGCCTGAAACGGCTGGCCGGTTTTCAAGGGAAGTAGCGCCCGCAGATTGTCCGCGCGCGATGGCTCCACCGCTGGCTCAAACCGGATCGCGGACACAGGCATTCCGCGATAGGAATCCGGGTCAGCCGCCAGCCCGATCCCCGCCAACGTAAGGACAAGAGCCAGGAGTAAGACCAGCCGGAACGCCACCAGCGACCATGGTAGCGCAACGCCCAATGTCATAGAGTTTTTCCAAAATCGGACAAAACCTGAGCGCGGCGGGAGCCCATGCCAGCAGCTGAAAGCCCTGTTCGGCCCCTTTCGGAAGCCATCGAAAAGCCGGAGCGGAAAGAGGCCGGGGGCATCGTGAAAACTATATGACATTAAGCGCAACGCCTGCTACCATCGGCATTGGCGGACCGCTATTCAAGACAAACCCTTTTCGCAGGCATTGGCGCAGCCGGACAACAACGTCTTTTGGACGCTCACGTAACCATCATCGGTTGCGGGGCATTGGGAAGTTTTCAGGCTGGGGCCCTGGCCCGTGCCGGAGTAGGCCGTCTGCGCATCGTCGATCGCGATTACGTTGAGCTCAGCAATCTGCAGCGCCAGTGGCTCTACCAGGAAAGCGACGCCGAACAGGCGCTCCCCAAAGCAATCGCCGCCGCCCGCGCCCTTGCCGGCATCAATTCAACCATCGCGGTGGAACCCCTGGTCGCCGACCTGGAACCCGCCAACGCCGAGGAGCTTTTCGAAGGCACTAACCTGATCCTCGACGGCACCGACAATTTCGAAACCCGTTACCTGATCAATGATTACGCGATTCAGGCCGGACTCCCCTGGATCTATGGAGCAGCCGTCGGAAGCTATGGCCTCACCATGGCCGTCGTCCCTGGAGTCACCGCCTGCCTGAAGTGCATCTACCCGGAGCAACCCCCAGGAGCGCAGCCCACCTGCGAAACAACCGGGGTCCTGGGAACCATCACGTCCTTAATCGCCAGCCTCCAAACCGCGGAAGCCATGCGCATTCTATGCACCGGCCAGTCCACCGGTCAGCTAACCCGCGTCGACGTTTGGTCCGGAGTCATCCGCCAATCCCGCCAGCCGGCCCGCGACCCCGAATGCCAAGCCTGCGCCCACCGCGACTTCATTCACCTGAATGGCCGCCGACGGGCCCCCATCAGCCTTTGCGGCCGCAATGCCGTCCAGATCCATGAACGAAATCGCCCGGTCGATCTCACAGACCTCGCCGCCCGCCTGCAACCCCTAGGCACGGTCCGCCACAACGACTTCGCCCTGCGCTTTGAAGCCCCACCCCACGAACTCACCATCTTCCCCGACGGCCGCGTCATAGTGAAAGGCACCACCGACCCCGCCATCGCCCGAAGCCTCTACAACAAATACATCAGCTCCTGAGCCTTGATCGGGGCGAAACTACCAGCTCTACCAGATCAACCTTAACCCCAGCTGACCCACACGCCCAATATCATTCGCTTGCCCGGTAATCTGTCCAAACGTACTACTGGTAGGACTCAAATCCGGAGAGTTAAATTCCGGATGATTGAACACATTGAAGAACTCCACCCGGAACTGCAGCCGCAGTCCTTCGAGAATCTGAGTATTCTTCAACAGCGAAGCGTCCATGGTATTCGACCCGTCTTGCCGCAGGTTATTAAACCGCGTCGGAAATACCCGCACATTATTACTCAACTGCTGGCTCGAAGCCGTCACAAACCTCGTAGTATCAAAAGCCCGGTCGGCATTATGCGAAGTCCAGTTCAGCGGACCGCCCAGGTAAATCACATTACCCCAATTTACCGGAGCCCCACTCTGCCGCGTATACACACCGCTCAGCACCCATCCGCCAATCACCGCCGTAGTCAATCGGGACGCGTTGCCCGCGAACATCTTCCCTTTCCCGAACGGCAATTCATAGTTACCGCTCACCACAAACCGCTGGGGCCTATCATCCCCCGAAATCCGCTTCTCCAGCCGCGTATCGCTATCGTTCAACCGGCTGCGCCGCTCCATCAGCCTGGAATAACTGTAATTGGCCAATAACTGTAGTCCCTGCGAGAACCTCTTCTCCACCCGCACCTGGCCCATGTGGAAATAAGAACTTCCTTGGCTCACCTGCTGCTCCGTGATTCCGCCAAATTCCGGGAACGGCAGTAACAGCTGCGCCCGGGAAGTGGTGCTCCCATTAAGGGATGTCCCCGGCAGCAATCCCGCAAACGGACTCGTTACGTTCCCTGTATTCCGGTCGATCACCGGCTGATCCCGCACTGGCAGAGTGCTCAAATACTGGCGCGGAAGGAAGTTCAGCGCCTGATCCACCGGCAGATGGACGGCATGATTTCCGATATACCCCAGCTCGATTACCAGGTTCCCCGCAAGCTGCCGCTGCACGCCCAAAGTCCACCGCTGGGAGTAAGGGTTCAAAGGCCGCGGGTTATAAAACGTCAACCCCTTGCCTAAGTTCGTCCTAAGTGCCAGGTTCGAACCCGTCGGCTGCAAAATACCCAGAGGAAACGGATTACTCAAGGTCGCGTTCGGAGTCAGATAACTGTCCAGCGTCGAAACCACATCCGTGGTCTGGCCGAATCCCGGCTGATTGACACCACCCGTAACAATCGGGAACACGAACATGCTGTACCCGCCCCGGACCACCGTCTTCCCATGGCCCCACTTAGGCGTCCAAGCAAACCCAAAGCGCGGGCTAAAATAGCCGGGCCGGGTCTTATAAACGTCCCGGTTCCCCGGGCCCGCAAACAACAATCCGCCCGGAGTACGGAAGCTCGCCGCCGCAAGTTCCGGTATGGGACGCGCCGCGTAGGCCGCCACCGCCGCGCCGCTGATCGGATTCGTGGCCGTCGCATCGAATCCGTTCACCGAGCGGTTATAGCGCTCCGTGGTAGACAGATCTTTGTCGTACCGCAGCCCGAAGTTAATCACCACGTTCGGCCGGATTCGGTAATCATCCTGCGCGTACAGCGCCAGATACGCCGCCTGATTCGTACGCGCCGCATTCAAATCGAAGCCACCCGCACCCGACGTCGGCAATCCCAAAAGGAACGAAGCAAAGTCCTGTCCCAGAGGGGCGGACGATGAATTATCCAGGGGTCCTCGCGTCCAGTTCGTTCCAAACGCATACGCACCGCTGGAATTGCCGAACCCGACGTTACTCTCCCGGTACAGCCTGGCATCCACGCCAAACTTCAAATTATGGCTACCCTTATTCTTATTTAAGCTGGAGAAGATCTGGAAGATATCGAACGGAGTTACATTGCCGCCATCCGTCCCCAGTTGCTGGAACCATCCAATACTCGCCACCGGCAAAACCAACTGGCGGCTGGCGGCTATCAAGTTCGAAGGAAAGCCAAGCTTCGTGAAATCATAACCACTGCTGGGCTTCGCACTCGATTCCACAAAACGGTTCCACGATACACGTGTATTCAGCAGCGTCGTCGGATTAAACGCGAACACGTCGTCAACATTCGCGCCACGGTTCGCGCGGGTAAGGAAGTTGCCCGTCCCAATGTTGAAAAACAGATTCCCCCGGTTCTCCGTCCGGTCGTTCACATGCGCCGTGCCAAAAATCTTATGCCGGTCGCTGATGTTATAGTCCAGCCGCCCAAACTCTGAATCGAACACGTCTGACCGCACCGAATTCGCGACATAGTTACTCGCTCCATCCGCCTTGCCTGGCGCATTGGGAAGGGGATAGAACTGCAAATAATTCTTCGCGATTGGATTAATCAGGCTCTGCGGCACAATGTTACCCGCAAACGGCTGCCGTGCGATCCGCGAACCTTGCGCCACGCCCGCATACGGATTGTAAATCTGATAATTCGAACCCACTCTCAGTAATTGCGAGAAATCCCCGGTGCGCTCAGCTGCCGTGGGTACCGTAGTCGTAATCGTCTCTGGATACGAATCTTTAATCCCCTCATACGCAAAAAAGAAGAATAGCTTATTCCGCCCATCGAACACCTTCGGAATCCACACCGGCCCTCCCAGCGTGGTCCCATATTGGTTGAACCGGCCCACTGGCAAAGTTTGGCCCGACCGGCTCAAGAAAAAGTTGCGCGATTCCAAAGCCGACGTCTGATTAAACTCATACGCCGTGCCGTGAAACTTGTTACCACCACTCTTCGTTATCTGATTCACCGTGCCGCCGCCAGTATGTCCATAGGCCGCGTCCGCCTGGAAAATCTCCACCTTCACTTCCTGAATGGTATCCACGGGCGGGTTATAAGATACGCGGTCGTTCGCCGTAACATCTGGCGATCCATCCAACAAAATCTCGTTGGTCTGCGCCGGCGCTCCGCCAATCGAGAAACCCGAAGGTCCGCCATTATCGAAAGGCCGGTTGAAGCGCGGATCGCTGTTCGGAATCACCCCAAAGGAAAGCTGCGCCAACGTCAGCGGCGTACGCCCGTTCATCGGAATGTTCTCAATCTGCCGGGAATTAATCACCTGCCCCGCCGAAGCCGTGCTGGTTTCGAGGAGTCCCGCTTCCCCCGAAACATTCATAACTTCGGTTACCTGGCCAAGATCCAAGATCACGTTCAACGGCAGCCGCTCATTCGCGGTAACTTGAAACCCCGACCGTTCGTAACTCTTGAACCCCGGCGCGCTTACACTGATCGAGTAAGTGCCCGGTGGAACGAACGGAATCGTGTATTGCCCGTTCGGCTCACTAACAGTTTTGTACTTGGCGGCAGTCTCGGTCTGTGTCGCCGTAACGGCGGCGCCCGGAACCCCGGCCCCCTGCTGATCCTGGATACTCCCCGTAATCGTGCTGCGGAACTCCTGCGCGTTTACGACCAAGCCAGCCAGCAGGAATGCTATCGAAAACCTTGTCTTCATGGACACTCAATTAACCTCGGTTGTCCATCACTATACCCTACAGACCGGCCTTCTTCCAAAGCTGGTCTACGCGTGCCCGCACATCGTCATTCATCCGGATCACATCCGGCCAGGGCCTCACAAACCCCTCTTCCTTCCACTTCTTCGTCGCGTCAACGCCCATCTTCGATCCCACGTTCGGTAACCGGCTGGCATGATCCAACGAATCCACCGGGCCCATTACAAAATGAATATCCCGCTCCGGATCGATGTTGTTCAACGCCTTCCAGGCCACCTCGCTCACATTCTGGACGTCCACATCCTCATCCACAACCACAATGCACTTGCTGAACATGGCCTGCCCCAACCCCCAAATCGCATGCATCACCTTACGCGCATGCAGCGGATAGCTCTTGCGAATCGAAACCAGAATCAGGTTATGAAAAATTCCCTCGGCCGGCATGCAGATGTCCCGGACTTCCGGCAACTGCAGCCGCATCAACGGCAGGAAAATCCGCTCAATCGCCTTGCCCATATAGAAATCTTCCATCGGCGGCGGACCTACAATCGTCGTGCAATACATCGGATCCTTGCGATGCGTTATGCACTCGATATGGAATACCGGGTACGAATCTTCCAGCGAATAGAACCCCGTATGATCCCCAAACGGACCTTCCACTCGCGATTCCGCCAGGTCCACATACCCTTCCAGCACAATCTCCGCATGCGCCGGAACATCAATGTCACTGGTTTCGCACTTCACCATCTCCACGGACTTTCCGCGCAGAAACCCCGACATCAGCATCTCGTCCAGATCCGGGGGCAGCGGCAGAATCGCCGAATACATGGTCGCGGGGTCCGCCCCAATCGCCACCGCCACCGGCATCCGCGCCTGCTTGCCAGCGCGCTGCAGCCGCCGGTAATGCTCCGCGCCCTGCTTGTGCGTCTGCCAGTGCATGCCGGTGGTCTGCCCGTCGTACACCTGCATCCGGTACATCCCGCAGTTGCGCATCCCCGTATCCGGGTTCTTCGTGAACACCATCGGCAAAGTGATGTACCGCCCGCCATCCTGCGGCCAGCAGTGCAGAATCGGAAACTCATCAAGCGTGAACTTATCCCGCCGGATCACTTCCTTCACCGGCCCATCCTTCACAATGCGAGGAAAAAACGAACCCATCTCCGCCAGCTTCGGCAACAGCTTCAGCTTGCCCATCAGCCCCTGCGGATTCTTCATCTCCAGATACTCCGCAATCCGCGCCGACACGTCGTTTACGGAATCCACCTGCAGCGCGATCTCCATCTTGCGCATGCTCGCGAATGCGTTCACCAGCAGCGGAACGTTGCTGCCCTTGGGCTTCTCAAACAGCAGCGCGGGCCCGCCCGACTTCACCGCCCGGTCCGCAAATTCGGTGATCTCCAAATACGGATCCACCTCAAACGGAATCCGCTTTAGCTCTTTGTTCTTCTCAAGCGCCCGCACAAATTCCCGCAAATCGTTATAAGCCATGTCACCTTTACTATCATGGAAAGTTGAACCCAATGCCAATCCGAACTGCACTTATCACCGGAGCCAGCCGCGGGATCGGCAAAGCCTGCGCCCTGGCCCTCTCCGCCGCCGGCGTCCGCGTCGCCCTTGCCGCCCGTAACGTCGATCAGCTCAACGAACTCGCCACCATATTGAAATCGCAAGACCGCGAAGCCTTCGCCGTAGCCTGTGACTTGGCCAACCCGGATTCCATCAAGCAAGCCGCCGCCACCGTAGCCAAGGACTTCGGCCGCATCGACATCCTGGTCAATAACGCCGGCATCACCAAAGACGGCTTGGCCCTGCGCATGAAGAAAGACGATTGGGACCTAGTCCTAACCACCAACCTGACCGGCGCTTTCCTGATGAGCCAACAAGTGCTACAAGGAATGATGCGAGAGCGCTGGGGCCGGATCATTAACATTTCTAGCGTGGTCGCCGAAATGGGCAACCCCGGCCAAACCAACTACGTCGCCTCGAAAGCCGGCCTCATCGGACTCACCAAGTCCCTGGCGCAGGAAATGGGCAGCCGCAACATAACGGTAAACGCCGTCGCCCCCGGCTTCATTGAGACCAACATGACCCACGGGCTCTCCCCCGATCTCAAGGAAAAATTGCTCGCCAACATCCCCTTGAAAAGAATGGGCCAACCCGAAGACATCGCCGCGGCGGTAGTGTTCCTCGCCAGCGACGCCGCTGCCTACATCACCGGCCACGTCCTCGACGTGAACGGCGGCATTCATATGTAAATTGCGAAACGTGCCAAATCGAACGCCATACTG
>JBBQUE010000040.1:0-10908 GCA_038212805.1 Bryobacterales bacterium
TGGTTTAGGAGCCTAAATTTGGAACAGTTCGCCACTGGTTGGAAAAAGAGCTATTACGGTAAGGGCGATATCATTGCCTACCGGCTGAATCGCGACGGCGTTACGCCCGCCGGGGCCAGTGCGGTATTCGGGGTGAGTGCCAAGCTGCTGATTTATGGCGACGCCTTCTGGCCCACCTACACCACCGGCGACAACACCGGGCTGATCGCCACCGATTCCATGAAGAATTTCATTCAATGGGAAACCATGAACTTCACGGGGTACGACCTGGAATCTTATTGCCACTTCCTGGTATCGAAGTTTCTGGGTCTGTATCCGCAGGTGGAAGGGGCTCAACTCTCGGTTGTTGAAATTCCCTATCACTTGATCCCGGGCCAGACCGTTGCCTTTCAGCCGGGCGGGCCAGAGCGGCTCACGGCCCGCATGGAAAGCAATCGTAGCGGAATTGTAGAGATGGTTTCGGGCATCAGAGGCTTTAGAATGATCCGCCTCGGTGGCAGCGCTTTCCACGGCTTCGTGCGGGATGAATATACTACCCTGCCCGAAACCAAAAACCGTCCGCTGCACATGTGGCTTGACCTGGAATGGACCTACACCAGCCACGACGCCGCGTTCTCTGAAGGTAAGGTCGCGCATGCGATTCGCGAAATGGTGCATGTCACTTTTGGGGCGTTCGAATCGGGCAGCATTCAGCAAATCGTCCATCAGTTGGGAACCAAAATTTTGGCGGAGATGCCCTGCATCGCCGAGATCTTCCTAGAGGCGAATAACCGGACGTGGGATACCATCGCCGAGCAGGGCGCCATGCTTGGTTCCTATACGGATGCGCGGCCACCGTATGGATGCCTGGGGCTGCGCCTGCGTCGCGAGGATTAATGCCAGGGCGCCTCTCTACTCATGTCCTTGATACCGCCCGGGGCGCTCCCGCTGGCGGCATGGCGATTGAACTGTACCGGTTCGATACGGCGGGGCTGCCGGTCAGGCTGAAGGTGGTTACCACCAACCAGGACGGCCGCACGGACGCTCCCCTGCTCGCCGGGGACGAACTGACGACGGGTGTGTACGAACTGGTCTTCCTTGCGGGGGACTATTTCAGATCCGTGGGCGTGGCTTTGCCTGAACCTCCGTTTCTGGACCGTATCGTAGTACGGTTCGGCATCGCGGATTCTCTGGCCGGTTACCACGTCCCACTGCTGCTTTCGCCGTATGGCTACAGCACGTATCGGGGGTCGTGATGGAACCCTTCTTCGAAGACGCCGAGGATTGCATCCGCCGCTGCCGTGCCTTGGCGCTGCACACCGAAGAACCCGGCTTCACCACCCGCACCTTTCTCTCGCCTCCAATGCATCAGGTTCACTACAATTTGCGGCAGTGGATGGCCGATGCGGGGATGACGGTCGCGGTGGATGCGGCCGGGAATCTGCGGGGCTGCTATGCGGCGGCGGATCCCGATGCCCCCGTGCTGTTCATCGGATCTCACCTGGATTCGGTCCCGCGCGCCGGTGCGTTTGACGGTGTCCTGGGTGTGGTGCTGGGCGTGAAGCTGGTGGAACTCCTGCGGAAACGGCGCTTGCCTTATGCCATCGAAGTCCTCGGTTTTTCTGAGGAGGAAGGCGTGCGTTTTGGTCTGCCCTTTATCGGCAGCCGCGCGGTGGTCGGCGATGTCGACGAAGCGCTGCGACGCATCGTCCACACTGCTATTCAAGACTTCGGCCTGGACCCGTCCGCACTGGACGCCGCGGTGATCACGCGCCGCGCGCTGGGCTTCGTTGAGTTCCATATCGAGCAAGGTCCCGTACTGGAAAGCCTGGACGCGCCGTTGGGGATCGTGGAAGCAATTATGGGCCAGTCACGTTTCGACATCACGTTTGAAGGCTGCGCGAGCCATGCCGGAACAACGCCCATGCACCTGCGCCGTGATGCCCTGGTTGCGGCCGCGGAATGGATCTGCGCAGTGGAGAAAGAAGCCATCTCCACGCCGGACTTGGTCGCGACCGTGGGGCGGGCCGAAGTCCGGCCCGGTGCCACCAACGTGATTGCCGGAACGGTCCGGTGCTCGCTGGATGTGCGCCACCCGGAGGACGCCGTCCGCCACCAAAGCGCGGGCCGTCTGGTCAGCCTGGCACAGGCCATCGGCTTGCGGCGGAAGCTTGGCGTCAACGTAGAAACCAGGCTTGACCAAGCGTCGGTGGCCATGGACCAGGAGCTTACCAACCGTTTGGCCCAGGCCTGTGGCCGCGCTCCCCACCGCATGCTGAGCGGAGCAGGACACGACGCCATGATCCTGGCTTGCCGGATGCCAGCCGCCATGCTGTTTCTCAGGAGCCCGGGAGGCCTCAGTCATCACCCGGATGAATCGGTGCGGGTTGGTGACGTTGCAGCGGCGCTGGACGCGGGCATGCGGTTGTTATCGCAACTGGAGGCCCGGGCATGAGCGCAACGGTCACCCCCGGCGGATTGTGGAGCCCGGAAGGCCTCAGTCATCACCCGGATGAATCGGTGCTGGTTGGTGACGTGGCAGCGGCGCTGGACGCCGGTATGCGGTTTTTATCGCAACTGGAGTCCCTGGCATGAGCGCAACGCTGATCCGCAACGGATCCGTCATCACCCCCGGCGGATTGGTCAGCGCGGACATTCGCATTGAGGACGGCGTGATCACGGAACTGGGGCCCGGCCTGTCCGCTGAGAATGTAATCGACGCCACCGGGCTGTACGTTCTGCCCGCGACCATCGATGTCCACCTGCATTTCAATGAACCCGGCCGCACGGAGTGGGAAGGCGCGGCCACCGGTAGCCGGGCCCTCGCCGCCGGCGGAGGCGCGGTCTTCTTCGACATGCCGCTCAACTCCACGCCCTGCACTGTGAACGCAGCCGGGTTCGACCGTAAGCGGGAGGCGCTTGAAGCTTCCTCCGTCGCCGATTTCGGCCTCTGGGGCGGACTGGTCCCCGGCAATCGCGATCACATGGAAGAGCTCGCCGAGCGGGGCGTGGTGGGGTTCAAGGCGTTTCTTTGTGATTCCGGTCTGCCAGAATTTCCCCGCGCCGACGATCTCACTTTGTGGGAAGGATTGGTGACCGCGGCGCGGCTGAAATTGCCTGTGGCGGTGCATGCCGAAAGCCACGAGTTAACCCAAGAACTCGGCCGGCGAGCGGCTATGCCGGGGGAGCCAGCCATCACGGCGTTCCTGCGGTCGCGCCCGGTGTTGGCCGAACTGGAGGCCATTCAGAGGGCCACGCTGATGGCCGGGGAAGCCGGGGCGCGCCTGCATATCGTCCATGTCAGTTCGGGCCGCGGCGTCGCACTGGCGGCGGAAGCCAGGGCACGCGGCGTGGACGTCTCTATAGAGACCTGCCCCCACTATTTATTCTTTACCGCCGAAGACCTGGAACGCCTGGGAGCCGTGGCGAAGTGCGCACCGCCTCTGCGCGATCATCAGGATCAAAATGCGCTCTGGGCCGCACTTGCCGCGGGCACCATCGACATGGTCGCTTCCGATCATTCGCCCTCGCCGCCCAGCATGAAGACAAGTGATTTTGCAAAGGCCTGGGGTGGTATTGCGGGCGTTCAGTCCACGCTCGCGGTGTTGCTTGACCGGGGACATTTCAAACGTGGCATCCCGCTGGAGCGCATCGCCAGCCTGCTGGCCACCATGCCCGCGCGGCGCTTCCGCATCCCCGGGAAAGGCTCCCTCACGCCCGGCAACGATGCCGATCTTACGCTGGTTGACCCCGCCGTATCCTTCACGCTCCAGCGCCAGGATCTGGCGTACCGCCATGCCATCAGCCCCTATATCGGCGCAACGTTTCAAGGCCAGATCCGCCTTACGATGAGACGCGGCGAAACCATCTTCATCGACGGAAAGTTCCCGCCGGCGTCGCCTGGAAAACTCATTCAGCCCACACGATAAACTATGCAACCCTTTGGACACACTCGCAGCGCGCGGCAGCGCGATCATCTTGTGCAAACGCCCGATGGCAGGCGTGCCGCCACCGCCATTGTGCATGCCGCGCCTCCGATTGGCGGAAAGTTCACGCAATACACCGCTTTCATCGACGCAAAGTTCCCGCCGGCGTCGCCTGGAAAACTCATTCGGCCCACACGATAAACTATGCACCCCTTTGGACACACTCGCAGCTCGCGGCAGCGCGATCATCTTCTGCAAACGCCCGACACCTTCGTGCGCGCGCCACTCCCCGGCATGCGGGCCGCCACCGCCATTGTTCATGCCGCGCCTGCTATTGGCGCGAAGTTCACGCAATACACCGCTGAGTTTGAGCCCGGCGGAACGCTGGCCCCGGCGGTCGCCCAGCGCTTTCTCTACGTCCTTGAAGGCGCTGTGAATGTTGGCGGCGCGATCCTGCATCCGGGCGATTACGCATGGATGCCACCGGACTTCCATGCGCCTACCCAAGCAATAGGGAACGCCAGGGTCAGCATCATTGAGAAACCGTACGCCGCCCTGAAGGGCATCGATTGTCCGCGGTTCTTTCACCGGAGCGAAAGCGCCGTCGCGCCCACGCTGCTGGCGGGCGATCCATGGCTACAAGTTCGCAGCCTGATTCCGGCGGAGCCAGCCTTCGATCTCGCCGTCAACACCCTGACTTTCCAGCCCGGGGCCACTTTGCCGATGGTGGAAATCCATGTTATGGAGCACGGATTGCTGATGCTGGAAGGCCATGGCATTTACCGGCTGGGGGATTGCTGGTACCCCGTGACGGCCGGCGATTTTATCTGGATGGCCCCCTATCTTCCACAATGGTTTGGGGCGCTGGGGAAGACTCCGGCGCGCTATCTGATTTACAAGGATTGGAACCGCGAATGAATCTGGAAATCGATCAGCGGAGGCTGGCGGATGAGCTGGACGAACTCGGGAACATTTCCGACGGCCAGCCGCCCGGGGTTGCGCCAGGGGTTACTCGCGTGGTCTACACGGAAGCCGATCTGCGCGCCCGCCAGTACGTGAAGACCCTCTGCGCCGCGGCTGGCCTGACAATCCGGGAAGACGCCGTGGGCAACACCTTTGCGCGATGGACCGGCACAGATCCCAGCCTTGCTCCCGTGGGTACCGGATCCCACGTTGACGCGATCCCGAACGCCGGCCGATTTGATGGCACGGTGGGCGTGCTTGGAGCGCTCGAAGCCATTCGCGCTCTGCAACGCGCTGGAACGAAGCCAACCCGTTCCATTGAACTTCTGCTATTCACCTCCGAAGAGCCCACGCGGTTTGGGATTGGGTGTTTCGGAAGCCGTCTGCTGGCCGGAACGCTGACCGCCGAAGCCGGCGACAGGCTGAAAGACCCGGATGGCAAGACGCTCAATGAGGTACGCCGGTTGGCCGGGTTCAAGGGAGAAATTTCGGAGGTGCGGCTGCCGCGGGGATGCTATTCCGCCTTTGTGGAACTGCACATTGAACAGGGGCCGATTCTGGAACGTAAGAATCTTGCCATCGGCATCGTCACCGCCATTGCCGCCCCGGCCACGCTACGGATCGAAATTGAGGGAGAGGCGGGCCATGCCGGCGCTGTTCTGATGCCATGGCGGAAGGATGCGTTCCTGGCGGCCGCCGAAATCGCGCTGGCTGTTGAAACCGCGGCCAAATCCACCGGCGCGCCCGATACGGTTGGGACCACGGGTGTCTGCGATATCTTCCCGCGCGCCGTCAACAGCATTCCCAGCCGTGCGCGGATGGAGATCGACGTCCGGGATATTGATGGCGCACGCCGGGATGCCGTGCTGGCGCGGATTGAAAGCGAAGCGGTGAGAATTGCGGAGCGCCGCAACGTGACGTTGACCAGGGAAGTGCTGAATGCGGACCCTCCCGCTATCTGCGATCCGTCCGTGATCAGGATTTTGGACGAAGCGTGCTCCGCGCAGGGCGCGACCCGCGAGTTTATGATCAGCCGCGCCTATCACGATTCGCTCTTCATGTCGCTGGTGGCACCCACGTCCATGCTTTTCATCCCCTGCCGGGCCGGCGTCAGTCACCGGCCCGATGAATACTCATCTCCTGAGGCCATTGCATGCGGCGCGTTGGTCCTGGCGGAAGCGCTGGGCAGGCTTGCCGAACGTTGAGTGCCTTAGTTCCTCCGCCTCTTCCTCCTAATCCCGCAGCAAACTCGTATCTCCGGAGGGCTCCTGTTACAGCCGGAGATGGTGCTTTTGATTAGAGCAGAATCCTCTCCGGAGAGGCCGTGGCGAAGGTGCATCGCCACTGTGCGAATTCAGCGTGACAGGTTAAGCGAACATTCCACGGATGTCTTTCATCAACAGATAAAGGTGATAATCGTTAATCGGCGACGGCACGGACGAGAACTTCCGGTAGAAGCTTGCCGTGGTCTCATCTTTTGCATGCGTGACGATGGCCCGGCTTCCCACGATCTCAGACGCCTGGAAAGCGCGCAAGACGGCATCTTTCAATAAGCCCCGGCCCAGTCCCCTGCCCTCTTCGGAAAGATCCACTGCCAGGCGCGCCAGCACGGTGATGGGCACAGGGTAATTCGCTAGTCCGTGCGCGACACGTGGCGGGACTTCGGCGCGGCTCACCGAGCCCTTCGCCATGTAGGTTCGAGTCAACTGATTCTACTGATTGACCAGCGCGTAGTTGCGAAGAACCTCGTTCAGCGCCGCGACCCCGCAATCGAACGAACTCGTATCGTGCAGTTTATCGAGAGGAACGGGACTAGCTAGACTCATCGAAAACGCCAGGTTCCGTGAGCAGCTTACGCAGTTCAGGCAAAACTTTGGGCGGCTTCAAAAGCATGCTGCACCATGAAATCCGTCAGCGTAGTTTACTTAATGCCGGCGGCCCGAACGATCACGTCTTTCTGCATAAGGCGCATGCGAAGCTGGATTTTGGTCTCGCGAAACACAGCTTCCCGAAGAGCATGCGAACCTGATTATTCTCCATATATTCCTAGTCGCCTAGCAGATTGCGAACCTTCGCCCGTAAAGCCACCAGGTCCACCGGCTTCGTGAGATAACCGTCAAAACCGGCTTCCACGGCCCTTTGGTGATCCCCTTGCATGGCGAACGCCGTCACCGCCAGAATCGGGATGTGGCGGATATCGGGATCTCGGCGGGCCTCCGCCAGCACGCCGTAGCCGTCCAGGCCGGGCATGCGGATATCTAACAACGCCAGGCGCGGCCGTGACGTCCGGAGAAGAGCCAGGGCTTCCTGCCCGTCGATGGCCTGGATCAAACGGTAATGCCCAGAGAGCGCTTCTACTACCAGTTCGCGGCTCACGGGATCGTCATCGGCCACTAGAATCGTCCTCATGGCAACAGGGTTCTGAACTCCTCCAGCAACTGTGTTTTCCACGCCACGCCTTTGGTTAAACAGATCGTGATCTTACCGCTCAAGTTAGCGCAGTCTTCACGGCTGAGATCTTTCGATGTCAACACCACTACAGGCATGGATGCGAGTTCCGGGGAGGTGCGCATCTGCCGGACCACTTCAAATCCATCCACGCCGGGCATCCGCAGGTCCAGCACAACGGCTCTGAATTTGGTCTGCGAAAGCAACCGTAGAGCTTCCTCGCCGCTCTGCGCCAGCAACGTGGGATAGCCCGCTTCGGTCAGCGCGTGCGAAACCAGGTGCAGGCTTCCGGCTTCATCGTCCACGATCAGCACGGGGTCAGGCCGGATGGCAGGTGCATATCTTCCCATCGCGGTGAGCAGGGTCTCTTTGCTCACGGGCTTCACCAGATACTCCGCAGCCCCCAGGGAGAACCCACGCGTGCGCTCGTCCACCACGGAAACGATCACGATGGGAATATCGGCAGTGGCGGGCGAGCGCTTGAGTTCCTCAATCGCCGCAAATCCTGATAGTCCCGGGAACAGCACGTCCATGACGATAATATCGGGCATTAGTTGGCGGGCCAGGCGAACGCCCTCCTCACTGGATGCCGCGCTGATGGTCAGGTAGCCGCCCGATTCCAGATGGCTCACCAACAGTTCCACGGATGAAAGATCGTCATCCACGACCAGGACCAGGGGACGGCTGCGGTCGCCAGCCACGCCAGGCTCTTCGGAGTCTGCAACCGGCGCGGGCACCGGGCCCTGCAGCGGAAGCGAGAATTGGAACCGGCTCCCCTGATTCACTTCGCTCTCCAGCCAGATCTTACCGCCATGTTGTTCCACCAGCCTGCGAGTAATCGCCAAGCCCAGGCCGGTGCCTTCGCGCACTCCTTTTGCGGTGGAGCCAACCTGGCGGAAACTCTCGAAGATCGAGCCGTGCTCTTCGCCGGGAATGCCCATGCCGGTATCGCCGACGGTTATCACCAGGAAGCCGTCGCGTTCCACGGATTCCACCCAGACCCGCCCGCCTTCCGGGGTGAACTTGATGGCGTTGCTAAGCAGGTTATAAAGGATTTCCTTAAACCGGACCCGGTCCGCGTTCAGCACCACGCCACCGGGAAGGTTGGCATGCAGTTGCAGTCCATTGGCAACCGCCATCGGGCGGACGCTCGAGAGCACCTCCGCCAACGCATCCGCCATGGTGAAATTCTCGTACCGCAATTCCAGGCGGCCGGCTTCGATTTTCGAAAGGTCCAGAATGTCGTTAATCAGATCCAGCAGGTGCCTGGCACCCTGGCGGATGTGTCCCAGGAAGCGTGTTTGCTTCCCGCTCAAAATAGCCGCGGTCTGTTCGCTCAGCAGGTCTGAAAACCCGATGATGGCGTTCAAGGGCGTGCGGAGCTCGTGGCTCATACTGGCCAGAAACTCGCTCTTCAGGCGGTTGGCGCGTTCCACTTCCCGGTTGCGGAATTCCAGCTGCCGGTTCGCGTGGGCCAGTTCACGGGTGCGGCCTTCCAGATTCCGGTTCAGCAGTTGGATCTGCTCTTCAGCCTGGCGGCGATCACTGACATCGCGCACGATGCACATGACGTGGCTGCCGTCTTCGTCCTGCACCGGGCTTAGATTGATATCGACGGCGAACTCGGTTCCATCCTTGCGCAACGCAAAGAGATCCAGGCCGGTTCGCATGGGCCGGGTCACCGGGTGTTCAGAATACTCCGCGCGATGCTGCACGTGATGACGCAGAAAACGGCGGGGGATCAGGGCTTCAATCGGTTTTCCGATCAAGTCCGCGCGGTCCCAGCGGAAAAGCCGCTCGGCCTCACGATTCGCCACGATGATGCGGCCCTGGGCATCCACTTCGAAAATTCCATCCGGCGCGGATTCCAGCAGCGTGCGAAAGCGCAAGCCGGCTTGCGCTGTTTCATGCAGGCCAACCCGTTCGGCCGCGGCGCGTTTGCTTCCCGTGATATCTTCCACAACCGCCATTTTTCCGTTGATGTTGCCGTGCAGGTCCCGCAAAGGCGCAGTCCAGAGGCGGGCATCGATCCGCGCTCCGCTTTTCAAAACCCGCACGGTTTCCACTCCGCTATGGCTGTGCCCGCTGAGTTGCGATTCCAGGAGTTCCTGGAACTCAAGCCGTCCGCTTTCCGGCACGGTGGGTAGCGGCTGGCCGAGAACTTCGGCTTCCGTCCAACCAAAGATTCTTTCGGCGCCAGGGTTCCACATGCGAACGCATCCGCGAGAGTCCAGCGCGATGATGGCCAAGGGACAGGCCCGAATCACGGCCTCAAGCGCGTGCTGGGGATCGATTGGGATGGGCTCACGAAGCAAGCGCCGGACCGTCAGGATCAGCCGGTAGAGGCGGTCCTTCTCCAGGCACTCGTAGGCCCCGGCCTCCACGCATTCGAGCGCCGGAACACTGCCGTCTTCCACATCGGTGATCACCACCAAAGGCGTGTGAGCCGGGATTGATCGCAGGTCCTGGAGGCCCTGGAGGTAAGACCAGCCCTCGAAAAACTTTTCGCAGACACAAAGGTCGAAACGGTGGGAAGCGGCGTGGCGGAGAAACTCGGGATTGCTATGCACCACGTCAGCGGTAATTTGATAGCCGGCCCTCTCCAACTCCGCGACGTAGCGATTTGGATGTACAGTGCCAGGGTCGGCTATCAGGAGCCGCAAATGAGTGGCCTGGTATGTTTTACCTTCCATGCTTGTCCTATCCATTGATAGCAGGTTCTGTGATCGCGGGTTGTGCGCGTCCGGCGGCTTCGGACCGGTCCGGCACAGTGACGCCGCATCCGTCTGGCCGTTCAACGGGAGGTTACGGCCGCCTTGGTGCCTCCAGCGAACCGGTAGCCATAATTTGCCTGAAGTGCCGTGCCCGCGCCGAGTTTCAGACTAACCCGCGGTCCACTTCGGTTACCGCTCACAATTTCGCCAAGGGTGGCACCAAGCTTGTACTGCTGAGCAAACGCGTGTGCATTCAACCTAAAAACGGCAGTTGCCTGCGGCTGGCGCAAGGTAAGCATCCGACTGCATTGATTTTTCAACTGCCGCGCAATTCACCCATCTGGTGACAACTGCTTTTCGTGCGACCACTTATCCGGGTCCTAACTGGCTGTGGAGAGTCCTTTCGTCAGAGTTCTTTCACCCTTTTGCGGAGCGTCATCGTGACGGATCAATTCAGGCGGCGAATAGTGACCTTGGCCACCGGATTTCGCCAGTCGCGCATGGGAGCACTGATGTTTCCAATGCCATGGATACCCGCGTGGATATGAACGAAGCCTTCTCCCAGATTGACCTGGGCGCCCCCGCCATCACCGCTGGGGTTCGACGGCGTAACACATTCCGTGAATCCGGGCCCTGGGATGGAGGAACAGAGTTCATCATTCTTCTCCGTTCCGGCGTCATAAGCAGGAGCGAACACCGTGATCGTGCTTTCGGATCGCGGAAGGGGGATACCGTCGACGGCAAAAAATGCATCATTGGTGGGAATGAGCATCGCCGCGACGCTGATCCGGCTGAAACGCCCGCCTCCGCGTACTATGACGGTAACGGATTTCCCCGGTCCGGTAAGCCTGTCGAGGGGCGGCGGGGGTGGCGAGGAA
>JBBQUE010000041.1:0-10792 GCA_038212805.1 Bryobacterales bacterium
CCACGCCACCACCTTCAACAGATTCCCATCCAGCACCTTGGTCAGCAGCCCGTCAACGATGGAGCTGTTTGGATTATGCAGCATGTCCGTAGACACCACCGGATCCATGGTGAAAGCCAGAATGCCTTTCATCTCACCCTCGGCGGCCGCCTTAAACGCGCTGTTCACCTCTTCCGCCGTCACGTTCTTCGACAGCAAAACCGAAAGATCCACCACCGAAACGTTAGGCGTGGGCACCCGCATGGCATAGCCATCCAGCTTGCCCTTCAGTTCCGGCATCACCAACGCAATAGCCTTGGCCGCTCCGGTAGTGGTGGGAATCATGTTCAATGCGGCAGCTCGCGCACGGCGCAGATCCTTGTGGGGGAAATCGAGCACATGCTGATCGTTGGTATAGCTGTGGATCGTGGTCATCGATCCCTTCTCGATCCCGAATTTATCTTGCAAAACCTTCACAAATGGAGCCAGGCAGTTGGTGGTGCAGGACGCGTTAGAAATGATATTGTGCTTGGCCGGATCGTACTTGTTCTGGTTCACGCCCAGGACGATGGTGATGTCCTCATGCGTGGCGGGAGCGGTGATAATCACCTTCTTCACGGTGCCGCGCAGGTGCTTCCTGGCATCGGTGGCATCGGTAAACCGGCCAGTGGATGCGATGACGATCTCAACGCCCAGCGATCTCCAGTCGATCTCAGCGGGGTCCTTGGTAGCAAAGACCCGGATCTTCTTTCCGCCTATGCTGATGCTATCCCCTTCAATCTTTACCTCTTCGTGGAGGGGGCCCAGAATCGAGTCGTACTTCAACAAATGAGCCAGTGTCTTGGTGTCTGTCAGATCGTTGACCGCGACGAATTCCACGTCGGAGCGATGCAGCCCGGCTCGGAGCACATTCCGGCCAATCCGGCCGAAGCCGTTGATGCCAATTTTAGTTGCCATAATTTTTTTGTTTACCCTTCAGCTAACAAGCTCTTCCTAAGCAAATCGAGAGCCGTTGTAACCGCCAGGGAGCGAACCCTCTCGCGATCCCCCACGAATTGCAGACGGCGCACTTCACAGCCCGCCGGCGTTGCCAGCCCGATGAATACGACGCCGGATTGTCCATCGCCGGGCTCAGCGTAACCGGTGATGGAGAGCGCATACTCCGCGCCGGTCAGCCGTTGCGCACCCTCGGCCATGGCGATCGCCACCGGCTCACTCACTGCCGTGTGCTCTCTCAGCATCAGGTCCGGAACCCCAAGAAGCTTGGACTTCATGTTGTCGGTGTAAGTGAGAAACCCGCCCTGAAAATAATCCGAGCTTCCCTTCACGGCGGTGATGCGCTGGCCCAACATGCCGCCGGTAGCACTTTCCGCTACTGCCAGGTGAGCGCTCCGCGCAACCAGCAACTTGCCCACTACTTTCTCGAGCGGCTCACCCACATTCGAATAAATCCGCTCACCCAACAGCGGCTCAATCTTGGAACCCAGTTCGGCCAGCAAACGCTCCGCTTCCTCCGCGGTCTGGCAACGGGCGCGCAAGTGGATCTGAATGTCCCCAGGCGCGGCCAGGATGGTGGTTACCGGGTTCTCATACTTGGTATAAACCGGAGCGATCAGGCTGTCCAGATCGGACTCGCCCATACCGGCCACGCGGTAAAAGCGTGTCCGGATTACCTGCGGCGGCAGCAGCTTCTCAAAACGAGGCAGGCAGCGCGCCAGGAAGATACCCTTGAGTTCGCGCGGCGGTCCGGGCAGCAAAAGCACAATCACCCCATGGTGGTCGATCCACTGTCCAGGCGCGGTTCCCCAATCGTTCTGAAGCATCTCCGCGCCTTCCAGAATGTATGCCTGGCGCTTATTGTTCTCTGCCATGGAACGGCCGAATTTCCGGAATCGCTCCACCAGCCAGTCGCATACCTCCTGGTCAAATATTTGCTTGCGTCCCAGCGCTTTAGCCACGGCGTCGCGCGTAACGTCGTCCTCGGTGGGCCCCAAGCCACCGGTCAGGATGACGATTTGCGAACGCGCGACAGCGCCCTGGATGGCCTCCGTCAGCCGGGTCCGGTCGTCCCCGATGATGCTTTTGGCAACTACCTCCACGCCTAGCGCATTCAACTGATCCGTCAGGTAAAGCGAGTTCGTGTCGATCTTTTGAGGCGTCAGCAGTTCGCTGCCCACCGCTATGATTTCGGCATTCGCCATCAGGGCATCGGCTTTCCGGCGATGCCGGTGTCCACTCGATAGAGTGCGTTGTTGGTGCAGACCATCAGCGCGCGTGACGGCGTAAAGGCCAGGCCTACAATTCCAGGCCCGGAAAGAAAAAGCTCAGGCTTACGGGCGTTGTCGAACCGGATCACACCGCGGCGTCCACCCAGGCTGGCCGCGACATACAGGTTGCCCTGGGCATCCACGGCCATGCCTTGCGGACGGCCCAGCCCCCGGTAGTAAATGTCCACTTCGCCGGTGGGCGCAATCCGGTGAATCACATCGAAACTGGACGTGGTGGGGCCGGTGACGTAAAGATAACCGTCGATTCCCATCGTGAGATGATACGCGGCGATAGATGGCTCCAGCGTCGCGAACACATAAATCTGGCGCGTCCGGCTGATCTTGAAAATGGTGCCGCTGCGATCGCCCAGGTAAAGATTCTCATCCGCGTCAAACGCCAAGCCGGTGGCGACGCCCATGCCTTCCACGTAGACCGACATCTGGCCACCGGGAGTTACCTGATACACAGTGCCGTCGTAGCGGCTGGAGACATACAGCACGCCTTCCTTATCAAACGCCAGGCCCGTGGCGTTCATCACATCGGTGACAAAGGGCGTCGATGCATAGGCCAGATCGATCTTGTATACCGATACCGGCGTCCGCTGCCCACGGGATCCGCTGAGGGTGACGTAGACGTTGCCGAACGAATCCACCGCCGGGTTCGCTACCGGATACAGGCTGTCGGCGATCTGGATCCCAATGTCACAGGCCCACGTCGGGCTGCCCTTCTCACCTGGCTCGATGACCAGATCACCCGCACCCGCGCCTTCGGGGACGCGCACCACCATGTATGAGTCGGATCCGATCACGATCGGAGCCGCCACGTCACCGATCGTCACGCTGGGACGTTCGGAGCGTGCGAGTCCCTTGCCGCGAATTTGAAACTCCCCGCCGGGAATGGCCGCGACCGGGGTCACTTGCGTGATCTGCGGCCGCCCGTTGGAATCTTTGGTTGAAGCCATATTAGTAAAGATTGAAAAACCCCGCCGCGAATAGTACAAGCGCTCCATAGACGCCCGCCGCCACGTCGTCCGCTACAATTCCCGCCCCTCCGGGTAGCGCTTCAAAGCGCCGCACCGGAAACGGCTTCCAGATATCCAGTATGCGGAATAAAACGAAGCCACCCAGCCAGCTTTTCCAGCCGAACGATGTCGCCCCGGCTAAGGTAACCCATTGGCCCAGCACTTCATCCACTACGATAAATCCCGGGTCCTTGCGACCGCGGTACGCAGCCGATACCCCGGCGGCCCAAATGCCCGGGAACAACAGCAGAGCGGTGGGCAGCAGCAGCCACACCGGACGAAAATGCCAGAATTGTTCCGCCAGCATGGCCAGCAGAAGAGCGGCCAAGGATCCCACTGTTCCCGGAGCAATAGGAAACCAGCCGCAGCCGAACCAGGTGGAGATCGTATCCGCGAATTTATTCATTTTCCTCGTTGTCGCGGGTCAGGTCCGACGGATCGGCTGGAGACGAAACCACATATTTTTCCATCGCCCAATTTCCCAGATCGATGATCCGGCACCGGTCGCAGCAAAAAGGCTGGAAAGGTCCGTCCACGCTCACGGGTTTCTTACAGATCGGGCATTTCATCGGCTGAAAGGCGCTGTGTGCGGGCGCGGGGCGGCCAGAATATGAAACGGATTCAGCAGCACCGGACTGGGTTCGCGGCGAACCGGGGCGTCAATCAGTTCCCCTACCAGATCGTAATCGTGCGCTTCCGTGATCCGGATACGGCGGATCTCGCCAACCTCCGGTTCCACCTCGCCAAAATCGTTAATGTAACAGACGCCGTCGATCTCGGGCGCCTGGCTGGGCAAGCGGGCTTCCCAGAGCAGATCGGTTTCCTGTGATGGCCCTTCCACCAAAACGTCAAACTCCCGGCCAATCATCTTGCGATTACCGGCCTTCGAAATACGCCGTTGCAGAGACATCAACCGCCGCTTGCGGTTATAAATCGTGCGGGCATCCACTTTGCCGTCCAACCGGAAACTGCCGCTGATGTCTTCGTCGGAATAAGAAAACACTCCCAGGCGATCAAACTTGGCCACTTTCACGAAAGCACAAAGCTCTTCAAAATCAGCGTCCGTCTCGCCTGGAAAGCCGACAATCATGCTGGTCCGGATCGCTACGCCCGGAATGGTCCGACGGATTTTTTCCAGCAGTTTGAGAAAGATATCGCCATTGGCCCCGCGCTTCATGCGTTTCAGCACGGGCGCGCTGGCGTGCTGCAGCGGCATATCGATATACTTCACCAGCGCCTTGTGCGCGGCGATGGTATCCAGCAGCTTTTGCGTTACCTTGTTCGGATAGCAATAGAGAAAACGAACCCATTTTTCCAACGGCGTTTCAATCTGGGCCAAGCGCGCCAGAAGGGTTGCCAGGCCATCTTTCAGTCCAAAGTCTTCCCCATAGCAAGTGGTGTCCTGCCCAATCAAATTGATCTCGCGCACCCCGTTGGCGAACAGGCGAGTGGCTTCAGCCACCACCGATTCAAACCGGCGGCTGCGGAATTTTCCCCGGTATTGAGGAATTACGCAGAACGTGCAGGGGTGATCGCAGCCCTCGGCGATCTTGATATAGGCATGATGGCTGGCGGTGGAAAGCACCCGCGGCGTAAGGTCGTGGTAGAGGTACGGCGCCACCGGTCCCCCGGCCGCGGAATCACCTTCACACAGCTCGACGATTTTGTCCAGTTCGTTGGTGCCCACAATGGCATCCACTTCTGGCATATCTTTCTGGATATCGCCCCGGTAGCGCTCCACCAGGCATCCGGCGACGATCAGTTTCGTGGCGCGCCCGGTTCGTTTGAACTCGGCCATTTCCAGAATCGTGTCGACCGATTCCTGTTTGGCCGGGTCAATAAAGCTGCAGGTATTCACCACGATCACGTCGGCGTCTTCCGGCCGATGAGTGAGGACGTGGCCCCGCTCAACCAGTTGACCCATCATTACTTCCGTGTCCACAAGGTTCTTGGGACATCCTAAACTGACAAAACCGACTTTCACTAGTCCTTTCAGTTTATCAGGTGGCTGGAGGCGCATCGCCCATGCAGGTGCGCCCCGTTCGGATACGCTACCGGATATGCACGGAAGACTGGGTAATCATGTACGTGCAAAAAGTCGTGTAAGGTCCACGATTGCAGGTCTTTGGATCGGTAATAGCATGGTTTGCGTTGTCATAATTGCGGACTGCCGTCTGGCCCGGCTTGTGGGACCAGCAACCCACCTTATCCTGGCGATACCAGTGGTAATCGTTGCCGGGCCAGATTACCAAGGCTACATACCAGCCGTGTCCCGCGGCCAGGTGACCCGTGAAATTGGGCGTTACAACCAATCCATCCGAGTGCGCCGCGGCAGTAACCGCGGGGCACGTCAGTGCCGTGTACTGGTGTCCGGTGGCGCGTCCGGGCTGGGCGAACGTGTTGGTGATCCGGTTGTTCGCGTAGTTATAACAATTGTTGTGGGGTTGCACACTGGGGGTATTCCAAATCCCCGGATTGTAAGTCGGGGCATCGGCCGCATGGCAAACCGGGCAGTGAACGGAAGCTGGGGCTACCATGGTGGCGGCGGACGCAACCGGAGTAGCTAACGACTCCGTGACATGGGCCTTCACCTCGTCGCTGACGTGCGCCCCGGCAGTCGACAAGAGCCACTTTTCGATTTCCCGGTCGCCAGCCACCAGACTCGGAATCGCGTGCCCGTGATCCACAATCCCGGCACTGAACTGCGTTGGGCCTATCCCGTGGTCCGAACCTACTACGGTGAAGCCCCGGTAGCCCAAGCTGCCAAGCGCCGCAGCCTTCAAGTCGGAGGTGGTGGTGATCCGCTCCACCCGGTCCCGCAACTCGGAGGCGCCTTCTTCAGGGACGGTCCAGACCGGGTTCGGTCTGCCGGAAAAAACGTTCAGAGTAACTGTCAAGCTCATTCAGATTCTCCTTGGCTTATCGCCGCGGAAGAGTGAACGGCAGCAGAAAAACGTTACAAGTCCGGTACGATTCCCGCGTGGCCGTGCTGGCGCGCCTGTTTGGCCAGCTCCGCCTCAAGGCCCGCGGTGTCGCGATAGGTTTGGGATTTACCATCGCGCTCCATCGTCACGCGGCCGGAAAAAACGCGCACGCTCTGGTCCCCGTGGTGGATGATAAATCCGCGATATCCCAGGCCCGGTTCCGGAGCTGGCTTCGTTTTTTCAGAGAGGCTATCCAGCTTTTTCTGCAAGGGTGTGGTGGTCTCCCACCTGGGGTTGGGGCGCCCGCTGAAAGCGTCCAGTTCGATTTCCATTTTCGGCCCTCCGTGACAGGACGCAATCCACAAGCTGGCAACAACGGCGACCATCAGCTTGTGTTTCACTGGCTTCATTTTACCGTTTTCCGGGTGCACCAGAGCACCCACCAGATCAGGACGCCTTGCAGAGGTAACCGCGCCCACGCGATCCACCCTGGCATGGGAGAGACCCCCATATAAACAGGGTTCGTAGCCATGTAAACATTGGCGGGAAATACGGCGATCAGCAACGCCACCAGTCCCCAGGCGGCCAACCGGCGGGTAGCCGGCAGCAACAACCCCAGACCTCCGGCGATCTCGGCGATGCCGCTCACGTACACCATGGCTTCCGGCCAAGGCACATAGGGCGGCATGATTTTCAGGTACGCCGCCGGCGCGCGGAAATGCAGAATTCCAGCCCCCACATAGAACACGGCAGCCAAAATCCACAGCGTTTTTTTCATCCGGTTACAGAGACCGCGCCACCAGTTCCTTCATAATCTCGTTGGTTCCGGCATAGATGCGCTGCACCCGGCTATCGGCCCACATCCGGGCGATCGGGTATTCAGTCATGTATCCATAGCCGCCGTGCAATTGCACGCATTCATCAATAATGGCGCACTGGCGGTCCGTGAGCCAGTACTTAGCCATGGCGGCCGTGGCGGTGTCGAGTTCGCCCTTCATCAGGCGCTCCATGCAGTTATCCAGGAAGACCCTTCCGATGTGCGCTTCAGTTTTGCACTCGGCGAGTTTGAAGCGCGTGTTCTGAAATTCCAGCAGCGTTTTCCCAAAAGCCTTACGATCTTTACAGTGCTGGATGGTGATGGCCACGGCCTGCTCCGTCACAGCCACCGCCCCCACAGCCACCGTGAGACGTTCATAGGGCAGCTGATCCATCATTTGATACATGCCGCGGCCTTCCTCGCCTCCGAGCAGGTTCGACGCGGGCACACGGACGTCATCGAAGAACAGTTCGCAGGTATCCTGCCCGTGCATGCCCACCTTTTCCAGCGTCTTGCCCACTCGGTAGCCCGGCAGGTTCTTCGTTTCCACCATCACCAGGGAGATGCCTTTCGATCCCTCGGTCTTATCGGTTTTTACCGCCAGGCAGATCAGGCTGGCATGCCACCCGTTGGTGATGAAGGTCTTGGAGCCTTGAATTACATAGTCGTCACCCTGGCGCGTGGCGGTGGTCTTAATCCCCTTGAGGTCGGACCCGGCCGAGGGCTCCGACATCGCGATCGCCCCGATTAGTTCGCCGGCCGCCATGCGAGGCAGCCAGTGCTTCTTTTGCGCCTCCGTACCCCAATCGAGCACGTAGTGAGCGACAATGCTGTGCACGCCGCACCCGAAGTGGACTCCGCCATAGGCCAGTTCTTCAAAGACCACGGCTTCATGCGCGAAGTTCCCGCCGCCTCCGCCATACTCTTCGGGTACGTCAGTCAGCAGCAAGCCTGTTTCCCCGGCCTTGGTCCAGGCCTCGGCATCCACGCGATGTTGTTCGCGCCAACGGGCTTCGTGGGGCACAAACTCCTCTTGCACGAAGCGGCGCACCGTCTTACGGAACATGCGAAGTTCGTCGTTCATCCAGGGGGACTGGTACGGGGGCGGTTGTTTGAGACTCATAGTTGGTGGTTAGCTTATCGCATTTCCAGGCTCGGGTAGCGGAGCGATTCCAACAGCCAGTCCCGATTGCTCTGGACGTCCGCGGTCAGCCGGCGGCAGAGTTCGTCGCGTTGCTCGAAAAGGCGGTACCCGGCGCGGGGCCGCAGATAGCCAGCAGCCGCGGGGTGTTGGGCCGCCAGCTCCTCCGGCGAAAGCGAATCGGCCAGCGACTCATAGCGCTTCCGGTTATCCAGCAGGGCCTTCACCAGAAACGGCATCAGCATGGAGTAATCGGCCTGCATGCTTTCGGTGGCCTCAGTGTAGGTATCTTTATCCACCTTGCCCCAGGTGACCGCTTCGGCCGGCGGGCAGGATGAGAGCGATCCGTCAGTAACCGGGGCGGTGACAATCTGGACGTCGAAGTTGTACCCGCGGACGTTGGGGAGCCCCAGGATCTGGCCCAGGGCGGGCTCCGGCTGCAGGTTGTAATTCTTAGGAACGCCCCCCCCCAGCATCAGCGTGCCAAGCGTATGCGCCGGGTTATCAAACAGGCCCCAGCGATGGTAGGCGCAGGCCTCGAAGATTTCGGCGTGCAGGTCCAGATCGAACTTGTATTCGGGCAACAATCCAGCCTGGTGCATGGCCCACAGCTTCATGGAATTCAGGAAGACGCTGCCATCGCCGGGCGCCCCGACGAATACCGGAACCTCCATCCGGGCGCAGGTGGCGAGCAGGCCCGGCTCCACTTGGCTTCGTTTTTCCTGTTCGGCGTAAAACTGGCCCAGACGATTGCGCAGTTCGGTGCCGGTCATCTTTCTCTGGAATTCGGGACGGGTCAAGATCGCGGTTATGAAGCGGTCCTGATCCAGCAGCACGTCCTCGTCAAATGCCATGTCGGTGACCCGGATGGTGCGTTCGTCGCGCAGCGCGCCATCGTCGCCGAAGATAGGTACTTCGTGGATGGGGTCCCGGCGTCCCGTTAGGGAACGATGGCCATCGTGGTAACAGACCGCGTCCGTTGTGGAAAGGTAAGCGATCCACCCGGTTTCAAGCAGTGGGATCAGCCAGGACTGGTGCTGGCCGGAGACCGTGACCGGGCCGGCAATCGCCAGCGTCAGGGGGCAGCCCAGGCCGATAGCACGATCGAGGATGGTGTAAACGCGCCGGAAATAAGCGCCTCCAAACGCGGGCAGGCAGTGACGAAAGATTTCATCAAGGGAATCGCACTGGTCTACGCGGCGGACGTGGACGGTACGTTTATGCGGATCTTCTGGCATGTCTGTTTCCATTGTCGCCAACACGATATGCTGATTCCTAAAAGCATGCAAACATTCTGGAAATTCGGACTGGCCCTGATCACGCTCACGCTGCCGGCCCAACAACTGCCGCCGAAGCTCTTCGCGGACCGCTGCGCTCCCTGCCATGGCGAGGATGCGCGCGGGTCGGCGCAGGGGCCTGGACTGGCCGTGAATCCCCGGGTGGCGGAACAATCTCCGGAGCAGTTAGTGGCCTATCTGGAGCGGGGCAACGCCGCCGTGGGCATGCCGCCGTTCGCGGATATTCCCGCCAGCGACCGGGCCGTGCTGGCAAAGTTCTTGAAGCGCCTGAACGTGGAAACGATCATCCCTCCGAAGACTTCCCTCGCGGGCCGCAAACTGACCTGGGGCGAGCCGAAGCCCGGCGACTGGATGACGTATAACGGGAACGATTCGGCGAATCGATACAGTCCCCTGAAGCAGATCACCACCGCCAACGTGTCCGCCCTGAAACTGAAATGGGTCTTCCCAATTTCTTACTTTGGCCTGGAGGTTACGCCCCTGGCGGCGGACGGTGTGCTGTACGTTACGGGCCCAAATCAGGTGATCGCGCTGGACGCCCTGACGGGGAATTCGCTCTGGCATTATTCCCGGTCCCAGAGTTTAGGGTTGGTGGGCGATTCCAAACTGGGCACCAACCGGGGCGTGGCTATCTTGCGCGACAAAGTGTTCTTCGTCACCGATAACGCCCGCCTGCTGGCGCTGGACCGGTCGGACGGCACGCTGCTGTGGGATATCCCCATGGCCACCAATCCGCGTCAACCGTACGGCGGGACGATGGCTCCGCTGATTGTCGACGATATGGTGATTGTGGGTGTGGCGGGCGCGGATCATGGAATCCGCGGTTTCCTGGCCGCTTTCCGTCCCGATAACGGCGCGCTGATCTGGCGGCGCTGGACCGTGCCACTCCAAGGCGAACCCGGAATCGAAACGTGGCAGGGGAAGGAACCCGTGGGGGGCGGCGGGTCCACCTGGCTAACCGGTTCCTACGATGCCTCCTCCGGCACGCTGTACTGGGCGACCGGAAATCCCTGGCCGGACAGTGACGACCACGACCGTCCGGGCGACAACCTGTACACCAACTGCGTGCTGGCCCTTGATCCCAAGACGGGAAATCTGAAGTGGCACTACCAGTTCACGCCGCACGATGTGAAGGACCGCGATGCCACTGAGCCCAACGTTTTGGTGGATACGGTTTACAAAGGCAAGCCGTCCAAGCTGCTGCTGCATGCCGACCGGAACGGGTTTTTCTATGTGCTGGACCGCACCGATGGCAAGGTGCTGCTGGCCAAGCCTTTCCTCCGCCGCGTGGACTGGGCTTCAAGCATTGGTCCCGATGGCAGGCCCGTGGTCACGGACCCCAAG
>JBBQUE010000042.1:0-10714 GCA_038212805.1 Bryobacterales bacterium
ATTCTCACATTCACCTGTATGATCCATCGCGCCCGCAGGGCGTGCCGTGGCCGGACCCCAGCCAGGCCTCCATTTACCGTACCTTCCTGCCGGCGCACTTCCGCAAGATAGCGGAGCCGCTGGGCGTGCGGAACATGATCGCGATGGAGTGCAGTCCGTGGGTGGAGGACAACTACTGGGTGCTGGAAGTGGCCGCGCGCGACAAAGTGGTGGTGGGCGTGATCGGCAATCTGCATCCCGGCAAGTCCGATTTTCGCGAACATCTGGAAAGGTTGCATAAGAACCCGCTCTTCAAAGGGATCCGGTTCGGCTACATCTGGGGCCGGGATCTGGCCGTGGAACTGCGGAAGCCGGAGTTCGTCGCCGACCTCAAGTTCATGGCCGCCGCCGGGCTCACGCTGGACACCTACGGCCAGTCCCGGATCGCCGACGACGTGATCCGGCTATCCGACAGCGTGCCCGATCTGCGGATCGTCATTGATCATCTTCCCTCCATCGATCCGCCCCCGGAAACCGCGGCGCGGCAGGTCTATGAACAGGCTCTACACAGGCTATCCGAACACCCCCGGATCTTTGGGAAGATTTCAGAAGTATTCCGGAAAGTGGATGGGCGCATCCCGCGCGAGCTTAGCTTCTACCGTCCCCGGCTGGACCAGTTGTGGGACGTCTTCGGGCGCGATCGGGTTCTCTTCGGAAGTGATTGGACCAATAGCGAACCCATGGGTACGTACCAGCAAACCGTTGGCCTGGTGCGCGAATACTTTGCCGGGAAAGGGCCAGACGTGGCTGAGCGATTCTTCTCGAAGAACGCTGTCGAGGCCTACCGGGTATGAAGCTGATCGCACTTCTGGCTGCTGCCTCGGCCGGGCTCTCCGCCGCACCCGTGGACTTTGGCCGGGACATCCGTCCCATCCTGTCCGAGAATTGCTACACCTGCCACGGGCCCGACGTGGCGGCGCGCAAAAGCAGCTTACGCCTGGATACTGAGGCCGGCGCGCAGGCAGCCCAAGGCGAACTGATCCGCCGGGTGACCGCATTGGACGCCAAGCGTATGCCGCCGTCGTGGGCCGGGAAGCAGGCGCTCTCGGCCCGCGAAATCGAACTGCTGAAGAGTTGGGTTTCCGAAGGCGCGCGCTGGCAGCAGCACTGGTCGTTCGTTCCACCCCAGCGCAAAGGCGCATCCATCGACGCTTTGGTGCAGGCCCGGTTGGAGCATGAAGGCCTGAAGCCGTCGCCGCCAGCCGACCGGCGGACCCTGATCCGGCGGGTCTCGCTGGATCTGACGGGGCTGCCGCCCACTCCGCAAGAGATCGCGGCCTTCGTGAACGATCATTCGCCCGATGCCTACAGCCAGGTGATTGATCGCCTGTTGGCCTCGCCCCGCTATGGCGAACGCATGGCGGAGCGCTGGCTGGACAACGCGCGCTATGCCGACACCAACGGCTACCAGACTGATGGCGAGCGTTCCATGTGGCGCTGGCGCGATTGGGTGATCGACGCGTTCAACCACAACCAGCCGTACGATCAGTTCACGGTGGACCAGATTGCCGGGGACCTGTTGCCCAACGCGCGGCTGGATCAGATCGTCGCCACCGGCTTCAATCGCAATCACCGCGGCAACGGCGAGGGCGGAATCATCCCGGAAGAATACGCGGTGGAGTACGTGATTGACCGGGTGGAAACCACGTCCGCCGTGTTCCTGGGGCTGACGCTGGGCTGCGAGCGCTGCCACAACCTTAAGTTCGTTCCGTTCTCGCAGAAGAAGTTCTAGCAGATGTTCGCGTTCTTCAATAACGTGCCGGAACGCGGCAAGGCCTTCAAGTATGGGAACTCGCCGCCAGTGATCCCCGCGCCCACGGCGGAGCAGCAGGCTAAGCTGGCGGTGCTGGAACAGAAGATGGCCGCCGCGCAATCGGCGTTGGCCAAGATGAAGTTTGAAGTCACGGTGCCTCCGGATCTGGCCGCGTGGTCGCCAGTGCGATACCGCGGCGTTCACCTGCCGCTCATCGGGGACCTGAAAGGCGAACTGCGTCCTGAGCCTCCGCATGCCGTCCGTTACGAAGACCTGATGGAGAACAACCCCATCCTGGACGTGAAGGCCCGCATGGTGCATGAACCCACGTGGCAGGAGGGCCCTGCGTTGTTCGATCAGCGGGCGGCCGCTTTCAATGGGAAGCGCTATGTGGAAGTGGGGGATCTGGCCAAGTTTGGGTTCTACGATTCGTTCACGGTATCGGCCTGGATCAATTCCCAGGCCCGCGATGGTGCCATCATAACCCGCGCTTTTGACGATGCGCAGGGGCAGGGTTGGGCGCTGGTTCTGAAAGACGGCCACCTGCAAGCCAGCTTGACCCAGCGCTGGCTGGACGATGGCGCGCGCGTGGAGAGCGAAGCCGTAGTGCCGCTCAACCGCTGGTCCCACGTTGCGCTTACCTATGATGGTTCGCGCGTGGCGGATGGCATCCGGATCTATCTGGACGGCCAGCCACTGAAGCTCAAAGTTCAGCTGGACGATCTGAACCAGAACTTCGACACCACGCAGCCGCTGCGCATCGGCGGAGGGCTGGGGTCGCGCTTCAACGGCCTGATCTCGCGGGTGGATATTTACGGAGCCGCGCTGCCTGCGGAAGACATCCGCCTCTTTACCGATCCGGGCGCCAAAGCCAGGCGGGCCTATCTGGAAACCTACGGCCCCGCGCCTCTGCGCGCATTGTTTGTGCGCGTGATGGACCTTCAGGATGAACACGCCCGCATGGTGGAAACCTTCCCCACCGTCATGGTGATGCGCGAAGATCCATCGCTGAGAGAAACGCACCTGCTGATTCGCGGTGGCTACGATCATCCCGGCGAAAAGGTATCGGCAGCCGTTCCCACCGTGCTGCCGCCGCTGCCCGCGGGCGCGCCCGCAAACCGGCTGGGGCTGGCGAAGTGGCTGGTGGATCCAGCGAATCCGTTGACCGCGCGCGTGGCGGTGAACCGCTATTGGCAGACGCTGTTCGGCGTGGGAATCGTGAAGACCGTGGAGGATTTCGGATCGCAAGGCGACCCACCCTCGAATCCCGAATTACTGGACTGGCTGGCCACCGAATACATAAGAAACGGCTGGGATACCAAAGCGCTGCTGAAGACCATCGTCAGCAGCGCAACCTACCGGCAATCCTCGCGCGTGACACCGGAACTGCTGGCGCGCGATCCCGAAAACCGGCTGCTGGCGCGCGGTCCGCGTGTTCGTTTATCCGCCGACATGATTCGCGATCAGGCGCTGGCGGTGTCGGGTCTGCTGGTCGCAACGGTGGGCGGTCCTTCAGTGAAGCCCTATCAGCCAGCGGGCTTGTGGAAAGAACTCGCGGGGGGCAAGGATTATGCGCCCGATAAAGGCGACGGCTTGCATCGCCGCAGCCTGTATACGTTCTGGAAGCGCACCGCGCCGCCCCCCAGCATGACGAACTTTGATGCGGCTAACCGCGAGACCTGCGTGGTTCGTGAGCTGCGCACGAACACGCCGCTGCAGGCGCTGGATCTGATGAACGACGAAATCTATCTGGAAGCGGCTGGGGCTCTGGCCGGGCGCATGCTACGCGAGTCCGGGACCAGGCAGGAGGATCGCATTGCGCACGGGTTTGAACTGGTGATGGCGCGGCTTCCGAAACCGCGCGAAGCTGAGATCCTGCTGGCTGGTTTGCGTTACTACCTGGAGCGCAATCCGGGCCACCCGGCGGCGGCTTACAAAGCGATTGCCAGCACCATTCTAAATCTGGACGCAGCGGTTACAAAGGAGTAGCGATGGATCTCACACGGCGATATTTCTGTGCCGCGTTGGGCAGCTTGCTGAGTAAAGATCTGAGCGCGGCCGAACTGCCCCACTTCGCGCCCAAGGCGAAACGGGTGATCTTCCTGTTTCAATCGGGCGGGCCTTCGCAGATGGACCTCTTCGACCACAAGCCCGGCCTGAAGCAACTGGCGAAGACCGAACTGCCTGATTCCATCCGCATGGGCCAGCGGCTTACCGGCATGACGGCCGCCCAGACCAGCTTCCCCGTCGCACCCAGCATTTATGATTTCCAGCAGCACGGCCAATCCGGCGCATGGGTGAGCAGCTTGATGCCGCATACCGCGCGCGTGGCCGATCAGCTTTGCTTCATCAAATCGATGTACACGGAGCAGATCAATCACGATCCCGCCGTGACCTTCTTTCAGAGCGGCTTCCAACTGGCGGGCCGTCCCAGCATCGGTGCCTGGCTATCGTATGGGTTAGGGAGCGAGAACCAGGATCTGCCGGCGTTCGTTGTGATGATCTCAACGGGGACTGGCAACCCCAACGATCAACCGCTGGCCGATCGCCAATGGGGCAGCGGCTTTCTGCCTTCGCGCTACCAGGGCGTGAAGTTCCGCGGCCAAGGCGATCCGGTGCTGTTTCTGTCGGATCCCGCGGGCTTCACGCGCTCTGACCGGCGCAGGTTCATTGACGACGTGAGCCAGTTGAATCAAGTGGAACTGGAAGATTATGGCGACCCCGAGATCGCTACCCGGATCGCGCAGTACGAGATGGCCTACAAGATGCAAATGTCGGTGCCGGAACTGACGGATCTCTCGAAGGAGCCTGAGCATACCTTTGCAATGTACGGCCCGGACGCGCGCAAGCCCGGCACCTTCGCCGCCAACTGTTTGCTGGCGCGGCGGCTTTCGGAGCGCGGCGTGCGGTTCGTGCAGCTCTTCCATCGCGGTTGGGATCAACATAATTTTCTACCGAAACAGTTGCCGGGCCAGTGCCAGGATACCGATCAGCC
Organism: Bryobacterales bacterium; assembly: GCA_038212805.1. Classification (GTDB taxonomy): domain Bacteria; phylum Acidobacteriota; class Terriglobia; order Bryobacterales; family Bryobacteraceae; genus JANXQZ01. Next base: position 4,788 of record JBBQUE010000042.1, read on the forward strand.
GTGCGCCGCGCTGATTCAGGACTTGCAGGAACGCGGCCTGTTGGACGAAACATTGGTGGTCTGGGGCGGGGAATTCGGGCGCACGGTGTACTGCCAGGGCAAGCTTACGCCAGAGAATTATGGGCGCGACCACCACCCGCGCTGTTTCACCATGTGGCTGGCGGGCGGCGGCGTAAAGCCTGGCCTCACCTACGGGCAGACGGACGATTATTGCTACAACATCGTGAAGGATCCGGTGCATGTGCATGACCTGCACGCGACCATGCTTCACTTGCTGGGCATTGATCACACGCGGCTGACGTACAAATTCCAGGGGCGTAACTTCCGGCTTACGGACGTCAGCGGGAAAGTGGTGAAGGGGATTCTGGCTTAGCTCATGCGATTAACTTTCGCTCTTGCACTGCTGTTATTCACAGCCGAAGCCGCTGCTCAAGATGCAGCTGAACGGATCTATGCGCAAAAGTGCGCGGGGTGTCACGGCGAGAACGCAACCGGGGGCGATCGGGCTCCGGCGTTGAAGAACAGCCGCTCACTCCGCAATCAGTCCGATGGCCGGATTCATGATCTGATCCAAAAAGGCCGGGGTGCCATGCCTGCGTTTGCCTTGCCGGAGGAAGAACTGCTGGGTCTGGCGAAATGGCTTCGCTCTTTTAACGCCTCGGCTTTTGAGGCCCCAGCGGCCGGAGACCAGGTGGCGGGTGAGCGATTCTTCTTTGGCAAGGGCCAGTGTTCCACATGCCATATGGTGAGCGGACGGGGCCAGGCCAACGGGCCGGATCTGTCCGATATCGGGCGTCAATCCACGGTGGCGGAAATTGAATCGGTGCTGGATCATCCAGGCCGCCAGACCGGAACGCGGTCCACGGCATCGTGCCCGCCGTGGGCGTTCTGCGCGGACGAATCTTGGAACGTGGTGAATGTGCGGATGCGAAATGGGTCCACGTTGCGGGGGTACGCACGGAACCAGGGACGGAACGATCTGCAATTGCATACCTTCGATGGCCGGCTGCTCTTGTTGACCACAGCGGATTACGTGAATGTGACTCGCGAGAAGGCGTCGCACATGCCCGCGCTGAAAGCGTCCTCAGAGGAGCGCCGGGATCTGCTGGCGTACGTGAGCCGGTTGGGTGGTGGCGAGACGCCGGGCGGCGCACCGGAAACGATTTCAGCGCAGGCGATAGAGGCCGTGATGCGCCCCAAGCGGGGGGAGTGGCCCACCTACAACGGAGTCCCCGGAGGCAACCGGCACAGCCCGCTGGATGGGATCAACGCCGGCAATGTAGGGACGCTGCAACTGCAGTGGGTGTACCCGCTTCGGAGTCTGGATCTGGAAGTGACGCCGCTGGTGAGCGAGGGCGTGATGTACGTGGCCGCGCCCAATCGTGTATGCGCTCTGGATGCGCGGACCGGCCGGGAGATCTGGTGTTATACGCGGCCGGCCGATGAGGTGGGCCCCTATGGTCCGCAGCCGAAACGCGGGGTGGCGCTGCTGGGCGACCGCATCTTCTTCGCCACCGACAACGCGAGGCTGGTGTGCCTGCATCGCCTGACCGGGGGCGTGATGTGGGACATCGATATGGTGGATGGGCCTGGCCGCTTCTATGCCACGTCCGCCCCGCTGGTGGTGGGAAATCTGGTGATCTCCGGGGTGGCGGGTGGCGATGGGCCGATGCGGGGCTACCTGAACGCGTATGACGCCAGCACGGGAAAGCAGGTGTGGCGCTTCTGGAGCATTCCCAAAACGGGCGAACCTGGTTCTGAGACGTGGAAGGGCCAGGCGTTGGCATCGGGCGGAGGCGCTACCTGGCTGACGGGCAGCTACGATGTGGAGACGGGCACGTTGTATTGGGCTATCGGCAATCCGTTTCCAGCCACGGATGGGGACGGCCGCGAAGGCGTGAATCTCTACAGCAACTGCGTGGTGGCGCTGGATGCGAAGACCGGCAAGCTCCGCTGGTTTTATCAGTTCACGCCGCACGATTTGCATGACTGGGATGCGACTGAGCCGTTCGTGTTGGTGGATGCGGCGTACCAGGGCCGCGACCGGAAGTTGCTGCTGCAGGCCAACCGGAATGGCTTCTTCTATGTGCTGGACCGGGTGACCGGGGAGTTGCTGCTGGCCAAACCATTCGTGAAGAAGCTGAACTGGGCCAGAGGAATCGGCGCGGATGGCAAGCCGCAATTGTTGCCCGCGAACCGGCCTTCGCGGTCCGGGACCACCACTTGTCCCGCGGTGCGCGGCGCTACCAACTGGTATTCCACTTCGTTCCACCCCGCCAGCAAACTGTTCTATGTGATGGCGGTAGAGGATTGCAGCGTGTACCGGCAGTCGCAAAATGGCGGATATGAGGGCTATGCGGGCCCGTCGGATCCCGCGCGGAAAGTGCTGCGCGCGCTGAATATCGAGACTGGCGCGACAGCCTGGGAGATTGAGCAGCCCGGGTCGCCGGAATCGAACTACTCCGGGGTGCTCTCGACCGCCGGCGGGTTACTGTTCTATGGCGAAACCGGGGGGGATTTCGCGGCGGTGGACGCCTTCACCGGGCGCGCGCTGTGGACGTTTCCCGGCAATGCGGTGTGGCGCGCGTCCGCTATGACTTATCTGTTGGATGGGCGGCAATTCGTGGCCGTGGCCTCGGGCGCGAACGTGCTGTCATTCGCGCTGCCTGGGGGTAAATGATAAGGCTGGTGGCGGGGGGAAGGTAAGCTGTTCTAAAGCCAGCATCCTGGGCTCCCTGTGTTTTACGACCGTTTCCACGCTCTTCAATTTGTACGCCATGCGCCCCGGGGTTTTCGTGGTGGGCGCTAACTGCGGTTCGGTGGCGCAGGATTGCCGCCGCCTGCCCGCCATCCTGGTGGATTTCGTGGCAGCCGGACCCATCGCGGCATATCGTTTCGCGAGACAATCGCGTACCCTAGTCGATTGGCCCACCCATGAAAGTCGACTTCGATCTCACAGCGGCATCCCTCTTGCCGCATCTGCAACGTTTCTTCGCGCTCGCGGCGGGGAAAATCCGCTCCATCGATCGCCAGTACAGCCCTGAGCACGGCGCCCCGGTCTTCACACAGGAGGGACGCTACACCAGCCGGGGCTGGACGGAATGGACCCAGGGCTTCCAGTTCGGCTCAGCCGCGCTACAGTTCGATGCCACCGGCGACCCGGAATTCCTGGCCATCGCGCGCGACCGCACGGTGGCGTTGATGGCCCCCCACATTACCCATCTGGGGGTTCACGATCATGGCTTCAATAACGTAAGCACCTACGGTTCGCTGCTCCGGCTGATGGACGAGCGGCGGATCGCGGAGAATGCGTGGGAACGCCGCTATTACGAAATGGCGCTGAAATGTTCCGGGGCCGTGCAGGCCGCGCGCTGGTCGAATACGGCCGACGGCGGTGGCTTCGTTTATTCATTCAACGGCCCGCAATCGCTGTTCGTGGACACCATCCGGACCCTGCGCGCCCTGGCGATCAGCCATCGTCTTGGTCATGTACTGCTCGAAGAGAACGACCGGCGGATTTCACTCCTGGATCGCCTGCTTCAGCACTCGCAGGCTACCGCGAAGTATGCCGTTTATTACGGGGAGGGCCGCGATTTCTACGACGTCCGGGGGCGCGTGGCGCACGAAAGCCTGTTCAATCCCAACGACGGGAATTACCGGTGTCCCAACTCGCAGCAGGGCTATTCTCCGTTCAGCACTTGGACCCGAGGGTTGGCCTGGGCCATGTGCGGCTTCGCGGAGCAACTGGAGTTTTTGGACACCATTCCAGGCATGGACCCCGGCGTAATGGCTTCGTTTTTACGAGCCGCCGAAGCAACGTGCGATTTTTACATTGAAAACACCGCGTTGGACGGGATTCCTTACTGGGATACCGGTGCGCCTCAATTGGAAAAGCTGGGAGACTGGCGGGGAGCCGTTTCCGACCCGTTCAACGTACACGAACCCGTGGACAGTTCAGCGGCGGCCATTGGCGCGCAAGGCTTGCTAAGGCTGGGGCGGCGCATGAAAAATGAGCGTTACTGGCAGGCCGGCTTAACCGTTTGCAAAGCTCTATTCGCGGAGCCTTATCTAAGCACCGATTCCGAACACCAGGGACTGATTCTGCATTCCGTGTATCACCGTCCCAATGGCTGGGATGCCATACCCGCGGGGCGGAGCGTTCCTTGCGGCGAATCGAGTATGTGGGGGGATTATCATGCCCTGGAGGCCGCGCTCTACCTGCAGCGCGTCATCCAGGGCCAACCGTATCTGACGTTTTGGGGTGGGGCTTAGAACTTGTACGAGGGCGGCTTCACGCCTTTCACGCGCAGGTAAACTTCGGCCTGTCCGCGGTGATGGGCCATGTGCATGAGCGCGCCCAGCATGATCTCGCGCACGCCGATCTTCTTGCCTTCCGGACCCATCTGGGTATCGAAATCCTTGATGTTGCCGACCTGCGTGGCGCAGTAATCAAAGGATTCGCCCAGCAGTTTGACGGCGGTCGGCTGGTCGCTTTTTTCGGGCTTGGCGAACGGCGATTTGGCTCCGCTGAGGCGCGAACAATAGGAATAGTTAGCGCCCGCGATGTGTACCATCTGCTCGCCAAATGACATCTCTTCGGGATTGGGTTTGAAGGCATAATCGGCGGCCGGCATGGCGTTGGCGACGGCGATGGTCAAGTCCTTGGCGATGAGCCAATGCTTGGCGAATTCCTTGCCAAAATCGTCCGCGAAAATCGGGGCGGCGGCGAGCGCGACAAGGGCTAAAGTCATTTTCAATTTCATGGTGGTACTCCTAGGGCATTTCGGGATCAGCCTCAAGCATCGCCGATAGAGGGATTCGAGCGCAACCCGCGTGCTATTCTCGGGGTAAATATGCGCTGGCCGGGAGCGTGGTGGCGGTTCGCAAGCGGTTTCGCGCTGATTAGCGCGCTATTTGCATGGCAGCGCCCCTTCCATCAATTCCCCGGAGTTGAGTACGAGACCTTCGAAACCCCTCCGGACGCCGACGAAAAAACTGAGTGGACTTTCGCGCGCCTGATGTTTCCGCCCGGTGAAAACGATGGCTACCGGGGCCGCTTCGATGGCGACTGGCGGCTTGGGCTTTCGCTCTGGACCCAGGATTATCCCCGCGCCGATCGCCACTTTTCGCAAGCCGTCCGCCGCCTGACCCGGATCCATGTGCGCGGTGCGGAACAGCCCATCATGCTGGAAGATGGCGACGAGGTATACAACTTCCCCTGGCTGTACGCCGTGCAGGTGGGCGAGTGGGGATTGAACGCGCAGGAAGCCAAGATTCTGCGCGATTACCTGCTGCGCGGCGGATTTTTCTTCGCCGACGACTTTCATGGACTGACGGAGTGGGGCTATTTCGAACGCGCCATCCGGCAGGCTTTCCCGGATCGCCCGATCATCGACATCCCGGATGACGACCCTATTTTCCACGCCGTCTACGACCTGGATGAAAAGCTTCAGGTCCCGGGCATGGCCCACCTGCGTGCTGGAAACAAGAACGGCTGGGATGGCGGCAACGTCCCCAAGTGGAAGGCCATTTACGACGACAAGGGCCGCATCCTGGTAGCGATTACCTACAACTCAGACATTGGCGATGCGTGGGAGTGGGCGGACGAGCCGCGCTACCCCGAAAAGTTTGCGGGGATGGCGGTGCGGCTGGGCGTCAATTATGTGGTTTATTCCATGACCCACTAAGGCATCCGGGTACACTGGTAGGCGGAAGGCTATTGGGTGCTGGTGTCCCGCTCGGTCTTCAAAACCGTTGTGCGGCTTTAAAAGCTGCTGGTGTGTTCGATTCGCACAGCCTTCCGCCAAGATCACGCAGTGCCGGCGAGGCCGATGTCCGTGGCGTGCGATTTCATCGCCTGGATGCAAAACTCGATGTGCTCATCGAGATCGATACCCATTTCCGCCGCGCCGTTGATGACGTCGTCA
>JBBQUE010000043.1:0-10689 GCA_038212805.1 Bryobacterales bacterium
GCCCTTGTCATCCCAAATCCGTTCGCACTTGGTGAACACATAGGGGCGAGGGCTGACGCCTTCCAGCGCCCGCGCCACCACGTCTTCGGAGTGCCCCAACCCGTACACGGCTGCTGTATCGATCCAGTTCACGCCCAGCTCAACCGCTTTGCGAATGGCCGCGATGGATTCATCGTCGTCCTGCGGTCCCCAGGAAAAGGCCCACCCTCCGCCACCCATAGCCCAGGCGCCCACGCCCAAGGCGGTGAGATGCATGTCCGTGTTGCCAAGTTGTTTCATGGTCATCTTCTCAATTGTCGCGCACCACCGGCAACTGCCGTCCGTCCCCCTGGCGGGAGTTTACGATAACGGAACCCGCACGATAGTGAAAAGCGCTGAAAGCGAAGGAGTTGACGCACACCGATGTGGGTAGACGGAAATGGGTGATAGAGCGGGAGCAGTTCCCGCTTGCGCTATGATTCGGAACGGGTTGCACGCGCCCTGGAGCATGGCCGCAGTAAACTCCCCCTAGGAACCCGTGGCGAAAGGCAAGACAGGCGAAAACGCCCGCCCCACCCCGGCCGGGCACCACTTTCGCCACGGGCTGCTAGAAATGCATTTCACGAAAAACTATCGATTGTGGCGCAGCTCAAAGTAAAATTCGCTTCCTGACAGTCGTGGCTGTGCAGGATGCTGTAAACATTACCGCAATTGAACCGAGCCACGACGGTGAAGGAGTCGGTTCCGAACAGTTCGCGCCGTCTCTGTATTAATGAAACGCCAGACTAATCCCCGACGGCGGTCAACACCTCCTGCTTCATCTGGATACGGCTTCCGCCCCGGAAGAAAACCCCCAGCAGGAGCAAAATGAAGGCCGCGCCCAAGGAAGACGTAATCCAGAAAGCAGTCCAGTTGCGAGTTACCGTTCCACCCACCGTGGTGGTGAAGTAATCCACTGCGCTGCCCGAGAGGAGGGAGCCGATAAACATCCCGACCCCGTAGGTGAGGAACGTGATCAGCCCTTGCGCCGTGTTGCGCAGATGCGGGGGCGCTTCCTGATCGGTGTAAAGCTGCCCGGTCATAAAGAAGAAGTCGTAGCAAACCCCGTGCAGCAAAATGGCCAGGTAGAACATCCACATGCCCGCGCCCGGGTTTCCGTAGGCCAGCAAGGCGTATCGCACGCTCCAAGCCAGCAGCCCCATCATCAGAATCGCCTTCAGGCTCAGCCGCCGGAACAGGAAGGGCATCAGCAGCATCATCACAACTTCCGATGCCTGGCCCAGCGTCATGATGCCCGCGGCGTTCTTCACCCCAACGTCATTCAGATACGCGTTGGTGAACGAGAAGTAAAACGTCAGCGGAATGCACGCCAACACGGACGCGATCACGAACACGAAGAAAGACCGGTCCTTCATCATCACCAGGGCATCCAGGCCCAGAATGCTGCGCGCCGTGATGGCTTGTCCCTTGGCGGCCGGCGGAGTGTGCGGTAACGTCAGGCTGAACACCGCCATCACCACGGAAACGCCCGCCGCAATCAGGAATGGAGTCGCGGTCTTTTCCACCGCCAGCCAACCCACCAGCGTCCCGATGACGATCCAGCCGATTGTTCCCAGCACCCGGATGAGCGGAAATTCCTTGCCGACATCCTTAACGTTCTGCAGCGCCAACGAATTCGTGAGCGAGATGGTGGGGAAGTAACACAAGCAGTAGGCCAGCAGCAAACCGTAGACCGCGCCAAATGTGGTGGCCTGCGCCACCATATAGAGCAGCACCGCGCCCATCAGGTGGAGCCCGCACAATACCCGTTCAGTGGGGAAGAAACGATCGGCAATCAGACCCACGAAGAAAGGCGAAATCATGCAGGCCAGCGCCGTGGTTCCGAAAACCGCGCCCGCCTCCGTACCCGAAAACTTCAACGTGCTGGTCAGATAGGTATTCAGCGTAACGTACCAGGCGCCCCAGATGACGTAGTTCAAAAACATCATGGCGCCCAGGCGTATGTTCAGCAAAGAGGGCATATTGAGGAGTGTAGACGATTGCGCGTCAGTCCTGCAGAATCGGCAATAATTCAGACTCCGGTTGCTCAGCCCCAGCTTCGATGTCCAGATAGCGCATATCAAGAAGACGGTGCGGTTCAATATTCCCCAAAGCGGCCAGCAGCGTGTCCTGCAAACGTGGATGCCGCTTTTGGAGATCGCCGAATATCTCCCGGATAGACTCCCGGACCGTGCCCGTCTTCTGCGAGCAGCCGCACGGAATCACGGGAGCGCCCAGCGAACCCGCGTAGGCTTTGGTGATCTCTTCCGAGACATAGACCAGGGGCCGGATCAGCCGGAAGTCTTTATTGCGCGACCAGGTAATGGCGGGCAGAGCCGAAATGCGCCCGGCAAACATGGCATTGCGCAGGAACGATTCGCAGAAGTCGTCCGCGGTGTGTCCAAACGCGATCACGTTCGCCCCCAACCCGCGCGCGATCTCATAAACCGCACGCCTGCGGTAACGGCTACACAGATCGCACCCATGATCGGGCTGCTCCTCCAATAACCGGAAAGAGGGCTTGTCGTGGTAGTAGGTCCAATCGATTCCGCGCTCTTTCAGCCACTCGCCCATGGGCTGAATGGGCCGCAGGAACTTACCCTGCTCCACGGTAAACGCGCACACCGTGAACTTGATGGGCGCCCGCCTGGCCAGCAGCAGCATGGCTTCGAGCAGCGTGACGGAATCCTTTCCGCCCGAAAGCGCCACGGCCACGCGATCGCCGTCGCGAATCATCTGAAAGCGCCCCACCGCCTCCCCGACCTTGCGAAGTAAGACTTTTTCCAGTTCCAAGTCCTTATTATCGTTGATTCATTGCCGATTCGTTATGATGGGGGCACCCGAATGACGACTCCCCTTGATGGCATCCGCGTGCTGGATTTCACCCACGCCCTGGCCGGCCCCTACTGCACCATGCTGCTCGCCAATTACGGCGCGGAAATCTACAAGCTGGAATCGCCGCACGGGGGTGATATCGGGCGCCTGTGGGGACCTCCGTTTACGGGTAGCGTGGCTTCGTTTTTTCTGGGCCACAATGCCGGCAAGCAGGGCGTATCGATTGATCTCAAGAAGCCCGAGGGCTTCGATCTGGTGCTTCGCCTGATCGACCACATGGACGTCCTGATCGAGAACTTCCGCCCCGGCACCATGGACCGGCTGGGTCTGGGCTATGCGGTGGTCCACGCGCGTGCTCCGAAAGTGGTTTACTGCTCCATTTCGGGCTATGGAGCCAACGGGCCGGATCGTGACGAACCCGCCATGGACCTGATCGTGCAAGCCTCCAGCGGATTGATGAGCATCACCGGCACCGAGGACGGGCGCAACGTGCGCTGTGGGCATTCGGTGGCCGACACTACCGCGGGCACATTCGCGCTGATCGGGATCCTACTGGCTCTGCGGGCGCGCGATGCCACCGGGCTGGGCCAGTTCGTGGACGTCTCCATGCTGGATTCGCTGGTCTCAACCATGGCTTCGTCCTACGCCAATTTCTGTGGATCGGGGAAGGTTCTGAAGCCCATGGGCACGGCTTTCGGGACCATTGTGCCGTACCGGACTTTCCGCGCGTCCGACCGTGAAATCGCCCTCGCCGTTGGGAGCGAGAAGCTCTGGATATCTTTCTGCCACGCCATCGGCCGCGCCGATCTAGCGGCCAACCCGGACTACGCGATAAACGCACTCCGCGTGAAGAACCGCGGGCCGCTGGAACAACTGCTGAGCGATCTGTTCTTCACTGCCACAGCCGCGGAGTGGGAGCGCCGCCTGAGCGCCGAGGGGGTTCCCTGCTCCGCCGTCAAGATGATGGACGAGGTGTTCGCCAGCCCGCAGTTGAAAGTACGGGAGATGTTTCCGCTAGCCGGATCGTTCCCGGTGACCGGCCCGCCCGTGAAGTTTTCAGAGACGCCTGGTTCTGTTCGGGCGCCTGCGCCGGGCCTGGGAGAGCACACCCGGCAGGCTTTAGAAACCCTGCTGGGCTTGACGGCGCACGACCTGGATGGACTTGCGGCGCGGGGGGTGATCAGTTCATAGGCCAAGCTATCGGACCGCGCTTGGGCGCAAGTTAGGGCATGTCTTGAACTGCGGAATCCAACCAAACGAAGCGTCCCACTCTTCACCCGTCAGATCGCGAGACAAAGACGCGCAGGTCTGTTGCACGACGTCACTGATCTTGGCCGGATAGCGCCGGTACAATTTCTGGTAAGGCTTGCGATTGCGGTTACCCAAATCGTACTGGTCTGCTTCCTGCACCACAAACACGCGCGTGTGAAGAGTACCATCGTCTTCCAGGAATCCATCGCTGGCGTCCGTTGGTACGCTGTTTACCATTTTTCCGTTTTCGAGATCGTAAATTCTGGCGATATTGTCGGAAAATTCAATGGCAATCCGTTTCTTATTCCGGTCCATCGACCACCACAAAATCCAGTGCGCCTTCTCGGGTAACGCCGGAGTTAAGCTGATTGTTCGATGCCCCGGCAATGAAGTCACCTTCGCCGTTACGCCGTCATCACTTTTGATCACTTCGAAGTCGCTCCGCTGGTTAGTGATCGGTTCCTGTGCCGAAACCCAGGCCGCCAACATAGCGCCCGACGGGGCGACGGGGCGATTGACACTTGCGCGTACCAGGCGGCCGTCGTCGGACGCAATCTGAAACACGAGAGGATTTGCGCCGCCGGCGGATTCGAAAAAGACTCCATAGATGTCGCTCTGTGCAGCCACACGAGCTACTTCCAGGCCACTCGCCACGTGAAACAGACGCGTGGTGTTGTCCATGCTGGCAACAGCCAGATACTCTTCATCGCCGCTAAAAGCCAATCCTGAAATAACGCTCTGAGAGCTAAACTCGGCGACCATCTGGCTGTAAAGCCCATTCCAAACTCTTACCGCATTGTCACCGCCGGCAGTGGCGAGATACTTAGCTCCCGGACTAAAAGCAGTAAGAAAGGCTCCTTTGCCATGAAACCGGGTTCCAACCTGCCGGGCAGGTCCGGTGCTCAGCAAGACCACCTGACCGGAGTCGGGCGGATCGTTCAAAGCGCTCCCCGCCACCGCCAGGTATGGCTGCACAGGGTCGAATGACGCGGAGTTGAACTGCAGAGGTGGCTGATGGGTATACTTCCACAGGGTTCGCCCGCTTGCGATGTTGAGCAGCGCCACTTCGTTATTCAGAGTCGCGATGCACAACGTCTTCCCATCCGGATGAAATTGCAGCACCGTAATCTTTCCGGCAAAACCTCCGACGTCCGAGTCGGGAGTACCGCCGGACAGTCTTGCGAGCGTGACAACTCCATCCGTTCGCCCCAGGGCTACGATTCCGCCGTCGGGGCTGACCGCCATGGCTGAATAGCCATCCGTCCGTTGCCATTGGCGTAACTGCTCGCCGGAGGCCGTGCGCCATGCGCCCGCGTGCTGTTGCAGGTCGAACGCGGCCAGCACTCCGCCATCCGCGCTCAGGAAGACACTCTGGATAGGTCCCGCTAATTTCATCGGCTTGTTTGCGATGAGCGAACCGTTGACCAGAATGCTTCCATCCTGATATCCCAGCGCCGCCAACCGAGCGCCCGGATTCCCCGCCAACGCCTTGAGTTTGGGCTGGCCCGGCCGCCGCTCTTTTAAGACCTCAGTTTTCGAGGGCAATAGGGCGGCGTTCCGTCTCAACAGCAGTTCAGTCTCCTCGTTCCGGCCTTCAAAGACCTGAATCCGAGCCGCCCAAATGGCCAGCAAGGAACTGGCTTCGATCCCGGAGTTCAGTTGTGCGGCTACTAACGCGCCAGCCCGCACACGTCCACTGATGGCGTCGATAGTCAAAGGGACGGCCAAGAAAAGGAACAGCGCCACCACCAACAGCGCTGCTTCGGTACGGCGCCGCTTGGTCCTTGACCGCTGAGCGTCTGCTTCGGCTCGCCCGGCCGCTTCCGCTTCAACGGCACAGTCGTCAAGAAATCCCTTGACCTTCGAAAAACTCGCCTCGCCGGTACGGGCCCAGGCCCAAGTTGGCTGGCTGGTCTTCCACCATCCCAGAAAGATCCCTACTTGCGGGTCACGAATTCGAAAATTGGAACGGGCCGCATTCTCCAGTTGCCGGTATTTGTCCCGGGAATCGGCGTCCGCGTCTACCCAGGCTCTCAGGGTGGACCACCTCCGGATCAGGCTCTCATGCGAAATGTCGATGATGCTTTCCGGGGTCAAGGCTTTGCCATGTGGCGGCATCAGGAACGCCGCACCCGGCGAACGGAACCTTTCAATCACCCCCGTCAGCACCGCCGAGGTTGTTCCGGCCGCCTGCACGATCTCCGCAAACCGCGCCGGCCGCCGAATCTCGCGATTGTCCTGACCGCGTTCAGTGATGAACTGAAACATCCGTCTCGCTACTGGCTTCTCGATTTCGCCCAGGCCGTCCAGGATTTCATTGGCGTGCCGGTCCAGCGCGTGGGCCATCGCGCCGATGCGTTCATAATGCGATACATCCAACGGAGTTCGCGGCTCGCCCTGCCGCAGCCAGTAATCCCACGTCCGCAAGAGCGCGTGCTGCAGCAGTGGCAGTTGATCGGGATCCTCGCCGACATCGTTCAATACCCGCTGAATCAGGTCGGGGGCCAACTCCGCGCCGGAGATCACCGCCGGGCTTGAAACGGCTTCCCGCAACTGGTCTCGCGTCATTCTAGGGATAAGGTACAGACCGTCATTAATCGCCTCGGCAAGCCCCCGGAACTGAGCGCACTCACCCAGGAAGTCGGAGCGCATGGTGATCACCACCCGGATGCTCCGCGTGCTCTGCCGGATGGACTCCAGCAGGAGTTTGACAAATCCGCCACGCAGATCGCGATCCTTCCAGGAGGCAGCCGGGTACCGGAATAGCTCTTCGAATTGATCGACGACCACCAGCAGATTCTGGTTGGACTCCAGCCGCGCCTCGTCAACGGCGTCCAATAATCCGTGCGAACCGCGGTCGAGAGTCGCCAACAGCATGGCTTCCTGGAATTGCGGATCTCCGATGCCGCTCTTGGGTAGGACAGCGTATAACGCTTTGGCCATCTGCGCGGCTGGCGATTCCCCCGGCCGGAACACGGCCACGCGCCAATGCGAGCCTGCCTCAGCCAAGTAGCCCTCGCTGAGGGCAGGCAACAAACCAGCCTTGACCAACGAGGACTTGCCGCTTCCCGATGCGCCAAGTACTGCCACGAAACGATTTCGCGCCAACCGAGCCACCAGGTCGTCGATTTGCGCCTCCCGGCCGAAGAACAGATCGCTGTCACTTTGCTCAAACGGCCGTAAGCCGACAAACGGATTTACCGCAACCCGCGCCCGAATGGCCGCCGTGCTCACGCCTGCACTTCCCTGCCAGCCGACAAATGCTTCAAAAAGTTCGGCGCCACGCCCGCCGCCGGCACCCAGCGATCCAGGGTAAAAGCCGCGTTCCGCCAATCCTGCTTGATTTCTGAATCCGGCGGGCCCAGCAATACTCCCTGAGCCAGAAATGCACGCTTACGCCCGAACAGGACGGATTTTCGCAAATCGCGTTCCTTCCCGCGCTGCCAGGCTTCGCATCCGGAGCCGTAGTAAATCAACACGGCATCGCAGTCGCGCAGGGTCTCTTCGTGGTCATTGCGCAGCGCGCTGGCGTCCCCTTCCCTAGCAGGCAAGGCCACTTCATAGCCCTGATCTTCCAGTTCGGATTGAATCTCGCGGGCGATTCTATGGTCGTTTGGCTCGCAGACCAGGTAAATCCACTTGGGCGAACCGCAAGCTGGTTGGGGCCGGGGAGCAGACACCGGCTTCAGGCGGTCCAATACGTGCGCCTTGAATCCTTCAAAGGGAACGCGCAGAAACTCCGTATTCTTCTGGTCGCGCAAATTCGATTGAATGGCTTCGATAAAACCAATCTGCCGGCCGTCGGTCATCTGAATATCGGGCGGATGCCAAATCAGCCGACGGAAACTACCGTTTTTCTCACGCTCCCCCGCCAGACGCGCCTGGATCCAAGCCTTGGATTCGGTGACGTCCACGCCGTCCGGCACCACGCCATACCGGCTCCCCACCAGATGAACGGAGAGCACGCATTCCTTGACGGTGAGAGTGCCCCGGATCTCCTTACATAGGTCTTCCCATTCCAGCGGCAGCGGACTTTCGGGCAGCACACCGAAGCCCCGTGATTGCAGTTCCCGCTTCAATTCATCCCGATATCCGGTCATGTCCCCGCTTACTTCAGCCAGGTAGATGGACATCTCCGGACGCGCAACCGGCCCCTTGGTGTTGATCGCTTCGAGCATCTTACCGATGGATTCCGCCAGTTCGTCGAGCTTCCGAGTGTACTTGCGCTCTCCATCGTCGTCACGTGAGGGCCACTCCCGGCTGGTGCCCGACTCGTCTTCACGATAAAACGGAAATCCCAGCGACTTTTGAAGCAGCAAGGGTTCCTGCTTCAATTCCACATGGGACTTGATCACTTTAAAAACGCGAGGCCTATTCCCGATCGCCAAGCCTCCGCTCTTTTCGGCCGCGTCCAGGAAGGCCTGAAGTTCCCGCTGGCACCACCTCGATTTCAGGTAGCGCGGAGAAAGCACCGGAATCAGCACCGCGGAATTCCGGATCCTCCCCATCAATTCGTCCTCGAAGATGGCCCCAGGGTCAAGCGAATTATCGCGCCAGATGGAGACTTGCTCACCTACCACCTGGCTGACGCGCCAATCCAGATCCCGGTGGAAACGGTCGATCCAGCCCTTCTCTTCCTCGCCCGGATTATCGAGGTGTCCGTAACTCACAAAGAGGTCTTGTTGGTAGGATGTGTAAGCCATGGTTACGCCTGCCCTTGGCAATGTGGGCTATTTGACACACCGGCCGTTGACGCAGCGAAGTTTATCAGGACACTTCTTCCCCGTTCCGCACTCCTGACAACTCGCAATGATTGATGGATTTACGGTCTCGTAAATCCTACTAGCCATCAGCGCAATCGCGAGGGCCAGGCAAATTGGCCCCAGAATTCGTTTCATAGTTGACTTCCAAGGGAACTTATCTTTAGAACCCTTGCCGTAGTAGTGACAAATAAACGTACATCATATCAAACGGCGTCGAGCAAAATGCAGAGAAAGAGGAATAGAATTTATAAGATGCTCACTCGCAGGCAACTTCTTCTTTCCGGGGCTGCCATTCCAGCCTGGGCCGCCGCAACGCCGAAATACGATCTGATTATTCAGGGCGGGCGCGTGCTGGACCGCGTCGCCGACGTGGCCATTCTGGACGGCAAGATCGCCGCGATTCGTCCGGGCATCGCTGTGGGCGCTGGCACCCAAGTGATCGACGCTCGCGGCAAGCTGGTGACGCCCGGCCTGGTAGATATCCACACGCACGTGCAGGATCCGGAACTGCCTCCGGGGGCTCTGGTGGCCGATGGCGTGACTGCGCTGGTGGATGGCGGCTCGCGGGGCGCGGACAATGTGGATGAACTGGTAAAGATCGCCAAGAGCGCTCCGAACCACGTGCGGATCTTGCTGAATATTTCACGGGGCGGGTTAGGTGACGGCAAGGAACTGATGGACATCTCCCAAGCCGATCCCGCCGCGGCCCGCGCCGCCATTGAGCGAAATCGCGAATGGGTCATCGGGATCAAAGCCCGGCTCTCGCGATCGGCCGCGGGTGAAAACGATCTGGAGGCGTTGCGCCGGGCGCGCGCCGCGGCAGATCCGTTAAAGGTCCAGATCATGGTCCACGTGGGCAACACTGCCTCGCCGCTGCCGGCCATTCTCGCCTTGCTGCGCCCGGGCGATATCGTCACCCATATGTATGCCCCGGCACCCCACGGAATGCTAGACAATAACGGACGGGTATTGCCGGAAGTCAGGGAGGCGCGCCGCAGGGGGGTGCGCTTCGACTTCGGCAGAGGCCGAACCGAGCACTGGACCTGGGACGTGGCGGAGCGGGCGCTGGCGCAGGATTTTCCACCCGATACCATTTCGTCCGACATGACGCTGGCAGGCCGGACCGATCAGGTTTTCAATTTTCCGAGTGTGTTGTCTAACTTCCTCACGTTGGGAATGCCCGTGGAACAGGTGATCGCCTGCGCTACCGGCCATGCGGCGCAGGCGTTTCCGGCGTTCAAAAACTATGGCGCATTGCGCGTGGGCGCCGTCGCGGACGTGGCCGTGCTGGAGCTGCGCGATGGGGATTTCGAGTTCGTTGACAACTACAAGAACACCCGGAAAGGACGGCGGAAGTTGTTCACCACCGCGGTTGTGCTGGGTGGAAAGAAGGCGTACCCATGAGCAGGATGATGCTGCTGCTGGCTGCCTTCCCACTTTCTGCACGGCACAACGCTTCACCCTGGGCCCCATTGAATTCGAAGCTGATGCTGACGGAATCATAGTCCAGTATCACGGCCATGAATGGAAACCAGACGTGTCGAAGCTGCCGGTCCGCGTTGCCGATTGCCGGCCAGTTGCCTGGGACGAATTCAATGAGATCCTGTACTTCACCGCACAGACTGTTGTCCTGGGTTACGATCTGCGCAGTGAGCAAGTCAAGCGAATCGTGGATAACTATGAGCACCCATACGACGGTCCAGGCGTGGTTTCTCCCCTGGGGCGCTATCTGGTTCTGATCACTCTTGTCCAAGACAAGTTTAAAGTGAGCGAGAAGAGCGGGAAACGCGCCCCCCTATAATTGTTCCGGGCCGATCCATCT
>JBBQUE010000044.1:0-10647 GCA_038212805.1 Bryobacterales bacterium
GTTGATGCCGCTCATCAGCACGGTCATCAGCCCGAAGGTAACGGCCGCCAGTACGCGCGAGGGTTCGCCGAAGCGCAATTGCAGATAGCCAGGCACGGAGTGCGTTTTCGAGATGTAGTAGAACGGCATCATCACTAAGCCCAGGAAGAGCATGGCAGGGATTGCGCCAATCCAATACCAGTGCGTGGCCAGGATGCCGTATTGGTATGCGGCGGCGGCCCAGCCCATTAGTTCGAGGGAACCCAGGTTGGCGGCCAGGAAGCTGAGTCCGGCGACCCACGCGGTCATCTCGCGGCCGGCCAGGAAGAAGTCTTCGCCAGTTTTGGTGTAGCTTTTCAGGTAGAGGCCAATGCCCAGGACGGCGATGAAGTAGAGGATGATGATGGCCAAGTCCACGGGGGCCAGGGCGAGGAGGCTGGATGCGAGTAGGAAGGCGGGGGTGGTGAGCATGTTGGGTGGCAAGCTCATCATCTTATCTCAATTGGCGGGGAGGGTTAGCTGCGCGCTGGCAATTGTGACGGCACGAGGCAGCATCAAAATAAGGCTTGCTATTGTTGCGGAATTAAGCCATAGTCCAACGCGAGGTGTGCCATGCGTTTTAGTCTCCCCCCCCGGCGCTATTTGCTGTCTTCTCGCCGCCACCTTCGTTATAACTCTATCGATCTCGCCAGCGCTGGGTCAACTCCCAACCAATGGTGAATTTGTGGCCGCAACGTACCTTGGCCTCCTGGAAGCGCTGGATCTCCCCTGCTTGCGGTCACCCAATTATTCAATCGCCAATCCAAACAGCAACGACAATGGAAACGAATAGGATCTGCCTCGCGTTCAGCATTATGGTGGCCTGCGGTGGAGTTTTGGCCGTGGCCGCTCAGCCTGCCGCCGTGATAGGCGTGGGATTCACGAATCCAACAGCCCCTGCCGTCGCATTAGGTTCACTAACAACATTCTTCGTACACGGAATCGGCAGCAGTTTGAAGGAGACACGGATTGCTAACACGATCCCTTTGCCATCCTCAATGGCCGGCATCTCCGCAACCTACGACTACGGCGCAACCTCAGGTCCAATACCGCTCCCGGTCTATGCGGTAAGGCCCTTTCAGCCTTGTAGCGCATATCCTCAAAGATCTGGGTGTGAATCTCAATTCGTCGCAATCACTGTTCAAGTGCCGTTCTGGATCCCCGTCAATTTTGCGCCGATTGCTGTTTCGCTCAATAGTCAAACGGCACCTGGGCACATCGCGTTTTCGGAGAATGGCGTGGTTGTAGCGGGCGTGGACGTGTCACCGCAACTGAATCAGGTGCATGTGTTGCGCAACTGCGACGTATTCTGGAACCAGCCGTTGTACCCCGGGGAGTGCTTGTTCGTTTTTCTTCGCCGTCCGCGATGACCTGCCAGCGGTCACCCATGCCGACGGAACCTTGGTCAATGTGTCAGCGCCGGCGAAACCTGGTGAGGCGATCACAGTCTATGCCGTTGGTTTGGGCTTTGCAATGATTGATGTTCCTCTGGGTCAAGCCCCTCCCACGCCTTACTCCCTTGGAGAGGGTGCGGTCCAAGTAACCTTCACACCCGAAATCACTGGCTACGCGCCCCAGCCGGATGGCCCGGTCCTAACCCTGGCCATGCCAGTCAAGCCCGATTTCGCGGGCCTGATTCCGGGTGCCGTTGGGATTTACCAGATCAACGTCAAAGTACCCACGGACCTTGTTATCACCGGAAAATGTTACTCGGCTCCTGGTTCGGCGATCGTTTCTAATGTAAGGGTCAAAGTTACCGGGAGTTCGTCGCTTGATGAGGTGGGGATCTGCGCAGTCGCCAACCCTTAAGGTTCCGCGGCTTTCGTACAGGCGCAATCATGAAGAACTTAGCTATGCATCAAACTGTTGGTTCTATGGTCATATTCAGCGGGCTTTGGGTCGCCGCGGCTCAGCCTCCGGCGGTTGTCAACGCGGGGTTCGCGAATCCAAATGCAACCGCCGTGGCGGCTCCGCGAAAATAGTCGATCCAGACGCTGGAATCGACCAGGATCAACCGTCACTCCGCATGGCATCGAGGGCGCCTTCCCAAACCACCTTGCCGCGCAACTCGCGAAGCTTGGCCTGTTTCCTGAGAACCAGCAGGGTCCGGAGGCCCAGTTCCACGGTTTCGCGAAGCGCATCGCGCATCAATTTATCGTCGATTGCTATGTTGGTCGGCATCAGTCTTGCTTCCGATACACAGTGCAGCGCGGATCCGGGCGTGCTATAAAGATCGAGTGCAAACCATAACCCGCAACGTCGCGGTGGACGTCTACCGCGGGTTCGTGATGTTCCTCATGATGGCGGAGGTGATCCAGCTATCGAAGGTCGCGGCAGCCTATCCGGGTAACTGGGTTTGGTCCACGCTGGCCTACCACCAGAGCCACGTAACGTGGGCGGGGTGCAGTCTGCACGATATGATCCAGCCGTCGTTCTCATTCCTGGTGGGGGTGGCGCTGCCCTATTCCATTGCCAGCCGGATCGCCAAGGGCGGCACGTTCTGGCGGATGTTGCTGCATGCCATGTGGCGTAGCGTGCTGCTCATCGCGCTGGGCGTGTTCCTGCGCTCCACGCATGCGCCGCGGACTTATTTCACGTTTGAAGACACGCTCAGCCAGATTGGGATGGGGTACACGTTCCTGTTCCTGCTGGGTTTCCGGTCTGCGCGCTGGCAATGGGGCGCGCTGGGCGTGGTGCTATTCGGCTATTGGCTGGCATGGGCGATCTATCCCGCGCCGGGGGCTGATTTCAACTACCCGGCGGTGGGCGTGCCGCGGGATTGGCCTGACAATTTCACCGGCTTCGCCTCCCACTGGAATAAGAACAGCAACCTGGGTAACGCCTTTGACCAGTGGTTCCTCAACCTGTTGCCACGCGTGAAGCCGTTCATCTTCAATAGCGGCGGCTACCTGACGCTCAGCTTCATCCCCACTCTGGGCACCATGATCCTGGGGCTGATCGCCGGCCAGTGGCTACGGGACGCTTCGCCCAGGATTCCTTTCCGGAAGCTGCTGATGGCGGGCGCAATCGGAATCGCGGCCGGCCTGCTGCTCCACTTTACCGGCATCTGCCCGGTAGTGAAGCGCATCTGGACGCCGGCCTGGACGCTCTTCAGCGGGGGCCTCTGCTTCCTCTTCCTGGCGGCGTTCGCGTGGGTTCTGGACGTGAAGAAGTGGCGGGCCTGGGCGTTCCCGTTGATTGTAATCGGAATGAATTCCATCGCAGCCTACCTGATCGCCCATCTTTGGGAACGCTTCGTGATCGATTCGTGGCATATCCATCTGGGAAGCGGGATCTTCCAGATTCTGGGTCCTGGTTTGGAGCCGTTCCTTACAGGATGGGCAGTCCTGACCACGCTCTGGCTATGCCTGTACTGGATGTACCGCGAAAAAATCTTCGTCCGGGTTTAGCCGCTTTCGCCGGACCCACCGGAGGAATGCCGCTTTGGTTCGCCGCCAGGGGAACGCGACACCCTGGTCTCCTGGACCTCTGGCGGAGCCCCCGAGGGCAACCTCGCCGACGCCCCGCATCATGCTTCGAACTTGCATTATTCCCAGCGAAACACCTTCGCCGAGAGCGCTGTGCATACCGTAAACACCAGCACCAATGCCGCCACGTCCCCCATGTGGGCAGACCACGCCTCGCCTTTCCAGATTCCCTCGAGAAGCGACACCGCATACGTAAGCGGCAGCACGTGCGCCACGCCGCGGAGTAGTGGTGGCAGCGATTCCAGCGGGAAGAACAGTCCGCAAAGGGCCAGCATCGGATACAGGATGGCCGCGCCTACCGGTTGCGCGAAACGCGCTGTGGGCACCAAGCTCGCGATCAGGAAACCGATCGACAGGATGCTCCACGTACTGATCAGCAACGCCATTGTAAATCCGAATATAGGAATGTTCATGTTGACCGGGTAATAGCGCTTTCCGGCCAGCATCATGAGTGCCATAGTCGCCACCGTCAGCACCAGCTTCACCAGCACGTGAGCGGTAAGAATGGTTTGTGGCCGCAGCGGTGTTGCCCGAAGCCGCCTCAGGATGCCGCCCTCACGGTAAATCGAGATGATGGTCACCAGCGACAACACTCCGCTGAGGGCGATGAGAATTGACACGAGCACTGGTAGTCCAACGCGCAAAAAGCCCGTGGCGGCAATCGAAGCCGGCGCGACCCGGCCACCCAGTATGCGGCCGACGAAGACGAACACCAACACGGGAATCAGGATGGAACCGAATGCCCCCAGTGGCTCGCGCAGGAAGATCTTGATCTCCAGCCAGGTTAGTTTGAAAAGTCCGCGGAACATAGCCTCGCCCTCCTAATCACGAATCGAACGGCCGGTGAGCTTCAGAAAAACGTCTTCCAGATTGGGCAGCACCGTGCGGAAGTCGGTGACGCGGATGCGGTTGTCCGATAGGCATTGGATCACTTCGGTTATGAAGTCGTCGCCCTTCCCCTGGATCGTCAACCGGAATTCCTCCCGCGTCACTATTTCGGTTGATGGGATGCTCTGCAGGTATTCTTCCGCGAGCGCGTTATCGGTAGCCAGCACCACCGTTCGCACGGGGCAATGCCGCTTTACCAGCTCCTCCGGCGTGCCGATATCGATAATCAAGCCGTGCTCGATGATCGCCACGCGGTCGCACAAACGTTCGGCCTCCTCCATCAGATGAGTGGTGAGGAAGACCGTTTTGCCACGTTCCCGGATACCGCGCACCAACTCCCAGATGGCCCGCCTGGCCTGCGGGTCCAGCCCCGTGGTCAACTCATCCAGAAATACCACTTCGGGATCGTTGATCAGCGCCAGAGCAATGAAAAGCCGCTGTTTCTGCCCGCCCGAAAGGGTCATGAACCAGGCATTGCGCTTGGTGTCCAGGCCCAGCTGCTCCAGCAATCGATTGGCATCCACCTTCCTGGTGTACAGGCTGGCCCAAAGATCCACTGCTTCCCAAACTTTGATTCTCTTCTGTAGCTGCGCCTGCTGGAGTTGCACGCCGATTCGATTCTGTACCTGATACACGTCGCGGAACGGATCCAGCCCTAGAATCGAGATGGTGCCCCGGTCTGGCCGGCGCACTCCTTCCACGCACTCCATGGTGGTGGTTTTGCCCGCGCCGTTCGGACCGATTAAGCCGAATATTTCGCCCTCTTTGACTTCAAACGAGACATCGGAGACGGCCACGGTTGCCCCGTAAGTCTTGCGGATGCCAGAGACTTGAATCACTGGGCGCTGAATGCTGGAGACGCTCATGATTGGTAAAAAGAGAATAGCAGATCTTCGCGCTTCTAAAAGGGCGGCTTTGGAGAGCCGTCATCCGCCCTCAGGTCCAGTAATTCCGATCCAGGCTCCGGTATTGCACTGCCTCGGCCAGATGCTTAGCCGTCACCCCTTCTGACCTGTCCAGATCGGCGATGGTCCTTCCCACCTTCAAAATCCTGTCATGCGCCCGGGCGCTTAAGCCCATTCTCCGGACGGCCAGCTCCAGAGTCCGCTCGCCGGCCTCATCCAAGGCGCACAGCTTCCGGATCAGCCGGGCCGGGATATTCGCATTGTAAAAGCCGCGCGCCTGCTGCAGAACCCGTGCGGCGTCGATCCGCTGACGCATTTCGGCGGAACCCGTTGCGTTGTCCTTGCCCCGCAGCTCTTTATAAGCCACGGCAGGCACTTCCACGTGCAAATCGATGCGATCCAGCAGCGGTCCGCTCACTTTGCTCAGGTACCTCTGAATGATCGCCCCGGTGCATCTGCACTCCCTTGTGGTGTCTCCGAAAAATCCGCAGGGACACGGGTTCATCGCCGAAACCAAAATGAAATCCGCCGGGAACGATAGCGTCATGGAACTCCGGGCAATGGTTACCGACCGTTCCTCCATCGGTTGCCGCAACTGTTCCAATACATTGCGCGGGAATTCCGGCAATTCGTCCAGGAACAGGACTCCATGATGCGCCAGGCTCACCTCGCCCGGTCGGGGCGTGCCGGAACCGCCGCCAATCAGCCCGGCGTCAGAGACGGTATGATGCGGCGAACGAAAAGGCCGCCGGGACAGCAAGCCTGCCCTCAATTGCAAGAGACCGGCCACGCTATGCACCTGGGTGGTCTCAAGCGCTTCCTGAAACGTCAGCGGTGGCAGAATTCCCGCGAAACGCTTAGCCAGCATAGTTTTACCCGAGCCAGGCGGCCCAATCATCAGCACGTTGTGTGCCCCGGCCGCGGCCACTTCCAGCGCCCGCTTGGCCCCCATTTGCCCGCGGACATCGCGAAAATCTGGAATGCATGCCTCGAACGGCTCCGGGCTCCGCTCCGGCGGCTGTGCGGGCTGATACAGATCGGGTTGGTTCATATACTTCACCACTTCCGACAGGTGCCGCATGCCGAACACGTTTACCCCGTCCACCACCGCCGCCTCCGCTGCGTTATCGGATGGAACCAGGAAATTAGGAATGCCTTGCCGGCGCGCGCAGGCTGCCATCGAAAGCACGCCGCGCACTGGCCGCAGCGTCCCATCCAAGGACAGTTCCCCCACTAGCAAGTGCTGGTCTGAGCGCTGTACCGTACCCATGGCTCCCAGAATGCCCAGCGCCATGGGCAAATCGAAGCCAGCGCCTTCCTTGCGGACATTGGCCGGCGCCAGGTTGATGGTCACCGACTTGTTCGGGTAGCCATAGCCGGAATTCATCATCGCTGATTTGATCCGCTCGCGGCTCTCCCTGACCGCCGTGTCGGGCATGCCTACGGTGATGAAATCGCGCGCGTTCCCGCCGGCATACATATCCACCTCCACATCTATGAGGTGAGCTTCAATCCCGAATACAGCGGCGCTGCGAGTACGAAAGAGGGCCATAGTTCATATCGTGCTCACCCGGCAACTAAATCTCACTCAAATGTCACCCATTCGGCGCGCGGTCCCAGGCCCTACGGGTTCGTCTGAATCAATCCACTGGTAATCCGCTTCGGCACCGCCCCCACCCGGATCTTCGCGGTCACCTGCAAAGTCCGGTTATCCACCACCACGGTTTCATCATCCCCCGCGGCCGCGACATAGACACTCTTGCCGTCTGGCGGAATAGTCATCCACTCCGGATGCGATCCCACCGGCACTACCTTCAGTAACTTGAAGTCCGGAAGTGAATACGCAGCCACATAGCCGTAGTACTTACTGGCCGCCCACAGCATCTTGCCATCGGGAGTAATCGCGAGTCCATGCGATGGCGACCCCTGAATCCCCATCGTTTCCTTCTCTTGCCCCGCCGGATCCGGAAGCGTGACGCGGCGCATCTCCTTCCGCGCAGCGAAGTCGACCACCGCAAAGCCGTGGAAACCGGAAAGCTGCACGATGATCTCTTTCGTAGAGCCGTCCGCGTTCTTCGTAAACGCCATGGGACGGATCCCTGCGTCCAGAGTCAAAGTCCACGCCAGCGTATTCGACGACGTGTCGATCACGCTGATTGTACTGGCGGCAATCGATCCCGCCACCGCGTACCGGCCATCGGGCGTCACATACACGTTGTGGATCTCGCCCGTCACCGGGATGCTTTTCACGTTGGCTAACAACGCGCAATCGATCACATCCACCGCGCCCGGCGCCTGCCGGATTCCCACGTATACATGGGAGCCGTCTTTAGCGACATCCAGGTTGTTGGGACGCCCGCTTAACGGAATGCGCTTGATCACCGCCAGGCTCCTGGCATCCACCACGTCCAGAGTTTTCCGCACTTCATTGGTAGCGTAGATCCGGGAGCCATCCGGCGCGATCGCCACGCCATGCGGAACCTCAATGCCGCGAATCATCCCCACCACCTGATTCGTGGCCGGATCAATGACATCGATATCCTCCCCCGCGGAGTTGGACTGCAACACGCGCGCCACCTGGGCGGGAGCGGGACCCTTAGTAACCCACGCCGCCAGCGTCCGCCATTCGGGATCGCTTTGAGACGTCCAATGCTTGCCTCCCGCATGGAAATGATCGCCGCCCGCCGCAACCGCCAGGGGGTGTATCAACAACTGGCTTTTCAGCGGCTTGCCGGGCGTTACGAACTGTTTCCAAATGGCAAAATTCTGGCGCGATTGCTCCTCCGTCCAGCCGGATGCACCCGAAGCCAGCGGCTGAAGCGGCGGAGAACCATGGTCGTGGCAAGCGATGCAGCGCGCGTGTCCAGCACGCCTGGCCAGAAAAATGGGCTGAACCGAATCCCGGAAGTACTCGTAATCCAGCGTGGGAATCTGGGAAAACGCGGCGAACTGGGTAAGCAGAAACACACCAATGCAAGCTGGCCTGAACATGGCCAGCACTTTATCACAGCCCGCCAGTCACGCGCCCGTCAACTGATAACTTGGTTTGGTGCATACGAAACTCACGCGCCGCGCATTTCTGGCCTCGGCCGCCGTTGCGCCCTTAATCGCAGCCGGCCAGCCGGTGATCGATCTTCACCAGCACACCCACTACGCCGACCGGACTGACGGCGAACTGATCGCCCATCAGGCCACCATGGGAATCACGCTGACCGTTTTGCTGCCCGCCGGATCCCGCTACGGTCTGGCCGCCAATGCCCATGGCAACGCTTCCGTAGTGGAACTGGCCCGCCAATATCCCAGGCAGTTCGTGTTCTTCGCCAACGAACTCCCAGACCTGCCGGAGACCACCGCGGTCATCGAGAAGTATTTGAAGCTGGGCGCGAAAGGAATAGGCGAGCAAAAGTTCCCGGTGGAGTGCGACTCCCCACCCATGCACCGCATCGCCGCGATCGCCCGCGATCATCAGGTGCCCGTCCTGATGCACTTTCAGCACCTGCATTACAACATGGGGATGGAACGCTTCCACAAGATGCTGGAGCAGTACCCGACCGTGAACTTCATCGGGCATGCGCAGACTTTTTGGGGCAATATCGATAAGCGGCACCAGCAGGACGTGATGTATCCCAAAGGCCCCGTAACCCCCGGTGGGATTACGGACCGGCTGCTTTCGAATTACCCGAACATGTATGGAGACCTCTCGGCCGGCTCCGGCCTGAACGCCTTATTGCGCGATGAAGACCACGCCCGGGATTTTCTGGCCCGCCACCAAGACCGGCTCATCTACGGAAGCGATTGTTCGGATCGGGAAGGGCAGGGAGAGCCCTGCTCAGGTTCGCAGCAACTGGCGGCCGTGCGGCGGTTAGCGCAGGAAAAAGCGCTTCCCAAGTTACTCTCCGGCAACGCAACGCGCCTGCTGAAGTTGTAAGGCCAAGCGTCCCCCAGCCAACGTGCGCCCAGGAAAGATCGACTCTACAGCCAGGTTGAGGCCGAGGCCGTTTAGCGGTACAAGATTAGAGCGATACTACGATTATGGCGACCACAGACAGGGCGGATCTTTCCCGGATCACGATCGCGCCGGGCCAGCGCTCCGGGCAGCCCTGCATCCGCGAACTTCGCGTGACGGTATGGGATGTACTGGATATGCTCGCCTCCGGGATGACCGAGGAAGAAATCCTGGGCGATTACCCGTACCTGGAAAAGGCTGATTTCCCCGCTGTTTATGCCTACGCTTCGCAGGCAGGGCGGGAGCGCAAGTCGCGTTGAAACTCCTGTTTGACGCGAATCTGTCGCCTAAGCTTGTCGGGCGTCTTAGGGAGTTGTTCCCTGGCTCCGCGCATGTCTTCGATTCGGGTCTGGCGCGTTCCACTTCTGATGAGAAGATCTGGGCTTACGCGGCAGCGGAGGGGTTCACGATCGTAACGGCGGATTCCGATTTCTTCAAAATGGCAGCATCGCGCGGCGGGCCGCCCAAAGTGGTCCACCTGGAGAACTGCGATTACCGGACCGCGCAAGTTGAGAGCATTTTACGACGGCACGCCATTCGCATCGCTGAGTTGGAGCATTCATCACGAACCACCCTGGCCATTCGTAACGCGTGACGGAGCCGGAATCTTACTAGCGTAATGCCGACGTTACTTCACCTCGATTACATACCACTCGGTGGGCATTGGGTTCTCCGGTTGATGAGCCGCCTTCAGAGCTCCTCAAGCCCTACTCTCAGGCTCCGCGTAGATCAATGGGCAGCGAGTGGTCTGGGCGAACTGGCCTGCGCGGTTGCGACCAAGGAGGCAATGCATCAACTGATCGTGAACCGCTTGCACGACCGAGTCGCGCGCCTGGCCGAACTGCTGAAGTTGGATCCATCTGGTGTTGAGGAATGCCGCCGCAGTCGCTGTGCCTATTCGCTTCAGGACAAGACGCTCGCGTACGACCTGCTCATCGACACTGATGCATTCTTATTCGAAACCCTCTCCACGTGGGAGATTACAGTCAAGTTCGTAGTGCAGTTCTTCTCCAAAATACTTCGTCGACAGATCACGCGCCAGACCGCGATGGACGAACTCACGGAGCGCTGCGCGGATGTCCGCTGGATCAAGATGCTGAAAGATGAGCGCAACATCTTCATTCATGAAACGGCGCCGTGGGCTGCGATCTCGATCGGCGAAGGCGGACGCTTCGAGCTCGTATTGCTTAAGAAGAACGTGACAAGCGAAGATACTGCTGAATACACGATGCTGGCCGACTATTTCGACGTTTATAGCGGGTTCGTAACCTCATTTGGCGTTATCGAAGCGTGGCTCGTCGATGCAGTTGCCGCTTTCGAGGCGAAGGAACCAAAGTGATAG
>JBBQUE010000045.1:0-10583 GCA_038212805.1 Bryobacterales bacterium
ATGGGCCTTTCTTGAGTCCGGCCTTATTGGTGAAAAAATCGGTGGCGTTGAACTCTTCGTGCCGTTTAAAGAAGTACAACGCGCCGTGGAATTTCTGCCCGCCGGATTTGGTTACCGCCATGATAGCCGCGCCGGGTTTGCGCCCGAACTCGGCGGAGAAGGAACTGGTTTTGATTTCCACCGTTTGGACTGAATCGATGCTGACGTTGTTATTGCCCGCTCCGCCGTTGGTGTTGTCGGTGGACGCGCCATCGATGGTGATGTTATTCCCGGTGCCGCGGGCACCATTCACATTGAAACTGGAACTGCCGCCGAAGCCCTGCACTTCATTACCCGGGTTCACCACTACGCCGGGCTGGAGGGCGATCAGGTTTGCGAAATCGCGATTGAGAATGGTCAGGTTTTCAATTTCCTGGCTCGACACAGTACCGGAGCGCTCCCCATTAGCGAGTTGGATGGTAGCGGCCGAAGCCGAAACCGTCACTGTTTCCGAAGCGTTCCCGAGTTCCAGGCGCACCGGCGGCAGAAGCAGTTCCTGGCTGGGTGTGAGTTCAATGCCGGTACGCGTATATGCGCGGAAACCGGGGTGTTCCACCTTGAGGGTGTAGAGGCCGGGCATGGCCGCGCGGAACGAGAAGTCACCGCTGGACTGCGTGGCTTCGTCACGGGATGCGCGGGTGCGCTCAGAAAGCAGCGTGACTTTTGCGCCGGAAATGGCGGCCCCCGAGGAATCTTCAACCGTGCCCAAGACAGACCCGTTCACGGTCTGGCCGCTCGCCGGAGATACAAGCAATAAGAGAACGGCGGCGCGCGCCAAGTGAATATGGAAAGGCATGAATCTCCCTCGGGATTGATTATCCTCTACCGCGAGCCTGTCATGGGGACTGCGGCGCAATCGGGGAAATCTTAGCGTAAGCTGGAACATATGAATCGATCACTTCTGGTACGGACCAGCGCAGGAATAGTGTTCCTGCTGCTTTCGTGGATGGCTTACACGCAGACCCAGGCTACGCCTTTGACGGTGAGCAAGGTAAAGGAAGACCTGTACATGATTGAAGGCCACGGCGGCAACGTGGCGGCCTACGTTACCGGCGAAGGCGTGATCCTGGTGGACGACAAGTACGCGCCCGATTTCGACGGCATCGTGGGCGCGGTGAAGAGCTTCACCAGCCAGCCCGTGAAGTACGTATTAAGCACTCACTACCATGCCGACCACAGCGGCGGCAACGCGAAGTTCCTGCCTACGGCGGAGATCATCTCAACCGCGAATGCGCGCACCAATATCGTAAACAAAGTGCAATCGAATGCGCCTCCGGACGTTGCCCCCGCGCGCATCACGTTCACTGATGAGACCGCGGTGTTCCTGGGCGGCAAGGAAGTGCGCGCCCACTACTTTGGCCGGGGTCACACGAATGGCGATGCCATCATTTATTTCCCGGCTTTGCGTACCATTCATACCGGCGACCTGATGGCGGGGAAGACTCCGCTGATCGATTATCCCGGCGGCGGCAGCGTGGTGGAATGGACCAAGACTCTGGATAAGGCCATGCAGTGGGATTTCGATACCGTGATTCCCGGCCATGGTCCCGTGACCAATAAGGCTGGGCTGATGGCTTATCGTAACAATGTGGAGAAGCTGCGAACCACGGCGGCCAGCATGATCAGCGCGGGTAAGAGCCAGGAAGATATCGCCAAGGTAATGACGGCGGATTTCGGCTGGGCCGCGAACAGTCTCCAGATGCAGTGGAGCCTGCCGGGGATGATGAAGGAATTGAAGTAACACTCCCTGACGACAGTGACAGACGAAACCGTCGTGGTAGGGCGGGCGGTTTCGCCGGCCTCTTATTTTCTTTACACTCCCTCACGGTCGTGGCTCGGAATCGTAACTGAGCCATGACCGTAAGGGAGTGCGGGACTCGTCTGCGACGAGATAAGACAAGCAAGGGGTCGCGTAAAGTTACGCTCGCCAGCGTGAGCCCAGGTCCAGCACGTTGCGGCAATAAGCCAGGCTTTTTGCCATGTGGTCCATCTGCTGGACCTTCAACGCATCCATATACTTTTCGCGCAGTTCGGGCACATCGGCGGTGATTTGTGGCTTGTCATACGGCCGTCCCCGCTTAGCCAACGCGATGAAGCGGGACAAGTCACGGGAGCGGCCCTTGGGGAACCACTTAGTCCAGAATTCATCTTTGTAGACCGGAAGAATCACGGGCGGGCGCGCCGTGATGGGCTTGCAGTAAATGTACACCTTCGGCAGAATCCCAGCCGCATATGCCACCAGAGCCTTGAAATCCACGGTGCCTTCGCCGAGAGTAACCCACTGCACGGCAATCCCTTCCGGGGTTTCATACACCACGGAATCGCGCAAATGGAACGACACGGCTACGGGGCCCAGTTCCTGCACCGTAGTCCACGGGTCTTCGCACACAAACACGGGGTTGCCGGTATCCAGATACGATCCCGCGCAATCGGTACCCGCGGCGTCGATCACCTGACGGGTCTGCCACGCCATCAGTTCCTTGTGGTTCTCGATGCCGATCTTGATCCCCGCGTCGAGCAACTGGGGGCGAACCTCGCGCAGGATTTTGATCGCGGTCTCCATGTGCTTTTCCACCGGACCGTCGTCCGGCATGCTGTAGCGATCACTCGCCAGCAGCGCGCGCACAATGGGCGATCCCATGGCCTTGGCGCGCTCAATGTTCCTGCGGAGCGTGGCCACCGATTTCGCAAACCCGTCCGCGGTCTTCGGCAGAATCGCGCCTCCGCCGGTTTCAATGTGCAGCCCGGTGTCCTGGGTCCAGGTGCGGACTTCGGCCCAATGCTTGGGGTCCATCGCGCCGGGGTCCAGCGAATCCTGCAGGAAAATGGCGTCCAGCTTTTCCTTTACGCAATAGTCGAATAACTGGCGGTCGTTCCACTTCTGAAAACGCAGGCAGTAGGTGTTGATCCCCAGGGGCCACTTCGGGACAGTGTTGGTGGCGGCGGCGAAGGGCAGAGCAGCGGCGGAAAGCGCAGACTGGAGTAAGGTACGGCGAGTCATCTTGTTCTCCAGTTTGGCAGGTATTTGCCCAGCTTGGGGATAATCACGTCCTGGGTGAAGCGGTCGTGCTCCTGCAGCGCCTGCATGGCATCCTTGATACGCATTTGTTTCACGATGGCCAGAACCTGATCGCGGCCCTGCTTGCCCCATTGCTCACGCTCCGCTGCATCGGCCGGGAGCACGGGTTCGGATCCGCCACCGTGCGACATCACATCCGGAATCCACGAACCCAGATAGAGGCTGCCGGAGAAGCCCAGCTTACCTAGCGCGGCCAGTCCGGTATTCTCAGGCACCGGGCCGGCCGCTCTGGATTCCACCGGACCGTAGTCGCCCTTCACCGGTAGATCCTCAATGCGGCCCGTGATGTGGTGCACACCGTACAACAGCTTGTCGCGCGCGCTGGCGGGCAGTTTCAGGCGCGGCAGGTAGTTATCCATGTCGATGTAAAGTATAGGCACCCGGGTCTCTTCCAGAAACTCGCGGACTAGCGTGCCCACGGTGAGAGGTGCGGGGCCTTGCCCGGATGAGATCCAGACCTGCCGCCGGAATCCCTGCCGTAATAGCGATTTCGCGATGATCTTCAGGTACGCCGTGCCCGCGCCGGGCGGAAGATAGACCGTGGCGGGTGCAACCACGGTGGTGCCGGGGTAAGACCAGATCAGGCCCGGCATGTAGAGCGCGTCCGCTTCCTCAGCCATGGCCATGGCGTACGCTAAGGGCGAAACATAATCGCGGTCGCTGGGGAAGATGCCGTTGGTCTCTACCGCACCCACGGGGATGAAGATCACGTCCTGGCGCGTCAGGTAGCCGGCCACCTGGACCTGGCTTAACCGGGTCATGTCGCGGGTATGCAGCTTGCGTATCTGCCCGGAGGCAAGCACGCAGCACGCTAGGGCAAGAGCGCAAGTTTTGAACATAAGCAGCCTAGAATGACAACTTGGCTCCCAGTTGGATGGTGCGTGAATCAGCCGCCGAAACGGTGGAGGTGACCACGCCGAAATTTGACGATCCAAAAGTCCCGCCGGGATTGTTGAAGTGCGGCGTATTGGTTAAGTTAAACGTCTCGGCCCGCAGTTCCAGGCTGAAGCGTTCGCGGACCGCGAACTTGCGAAAGATCGAGAAATCCAGGTCCACCAGATCCGGCCCGATCAGAATATTGCGGCCCACGTTGCCAAAGGTAAGCGGAGCCGGCGCGGAGAACTTGGTGATGTCGAAGAATTTCTGGATCGTTGTCACCTTGCCGTACGTGGTAACGGAGCCCGCGACGTCCGGCCGGTTATTGATGAACGGCGCGTTGAGGCTGGCGTTGCTGTAATCGATATTGATGGGCGCGCCACTCTGCGCGGTGAACACGCCGTTGATCTGCCAGCCACCGATGGCCCAGGCGCTGAAGCCGGAGTTCATCCATTTTTTGCCCTTGCCGAAGGGGAGCTCATAAAGGAAACTCTCCACGAAGACGTGCGTGTGGTCGAAGTCGGACTTGGCATAGTTGCGGCTGATATTGAACTGGTTCTGCGGCGTACAGGTGCGGTCGGAACAGTAATCCATCGACTTTGACCAAGTATAAGAGGAAGTGATCTGCAGGCCTTGCGAGAAGCGCCGGTTCAGCTTCGCCTGCAGGCTGTGATAGTGGGTGTTGACACCGATGTAGGTGGTGGTGCCGGTGCGCCGGCCGAAGGCTTGGTTTAACAGCTGCCCCGCGGCGCCCGCGCCCAGAACCAGGCCTCGGTTCAACTGATACGTGATGGGGTTATCCACGCCGTGGTTGCCCACGTAAGCCGTGTCAAACGTAAAGCCCATGGGCAGTTGCCGCTGCAGCGCGACGTTCCACGATTGCACGTGCCCGTGTACCAGATCATTGGGCATTACGCCATAGGTCAGGGTCAGCGGAGCATTCGTCAGAAGTCCGCTCGAAGGAATGGGTAACAGGATGGGCGCGGGGAAGCCGGTCTTCATGGATCCCGCGGGAACGTAAGTGTTGGCGGCATCCAGTTCGCTCACCTGGTTCGAAGGAAAGTTGTATTGCGACGTATCGCGGAACAGATAGCTGATACCGAACGCGGCCCGGACCACGGTCTTTTCGTTCACCCGGTAGGCCGCCCCCAGGCGGGGCACGAAGTGCTTGGAAGCCTGGATGCCCAGGTTCTTGGGATTGCCGCCAACGCCCCCGATCAGCAGCGAATTGTTGGACGGGTTGTAGTTCACAAACTGAGCGTTGTAATGCGAGGTAGCCGCCGGCCAGAGTTCATAGCGCAGGCCGATATCCACCGTCAGTTTGCGGCTGACCTGCCATTTATCCTGCCCGAAGAAATAGTAATAGCTTTGGCGAATCGTGGGGAATTCCACGTACAGATCGCGGCCCACTTGATTCGGAACATCCAGCAGGAACCCGGCGAAAGCATTGGCCGAGCTGTTGGCCTGGCCCGGCGTGGACGTTTGGCCGTTGGCAAAAAGGAACTTGCCGCGCGGATCAAAGGTCTGCGTCTGCAATAAGTCGTTCCGGACGCGCGTGATGTCCGTCCCCCACTTGAAGGTGTGGTTGCCCCGGAGCTTGGTCCAGGAGTGGGTGATCTGGAAGTTAGTTTGCGACCGCCGCCAAGGCTCGCTGGCCGAATAGCCCACCATGGGGCTGTCATAACCGTTGATGACAATGGAGCTCATGCCGCTGGACCAGCCGTCGATGTTCGCGCCCCCGATGCCGATGTCGCGGGCGGTGGTCTTACCGTAATCGGTCTGGCTGACATCGTTGCGGACGCGCGAAATGCCGAAGCGGGTTTCGGTGATCAGGCTGGGTCCGAAGACGTGGGTGAAGCTGAGCCCGGGCGACTGGCTGCGCGACGTGCCGGTGCCCGCGAAGGCCCCATTGCCGGGTCCGCCGATGATTCCATACACCGGAGGCACGGTGATCTTCGGCTCCTGATAGCTATACCGGAACACCAGCGAATTGTTTGCGTTGATCTGGTAATCGATCTTGGTATCGAACTGGTTCGTATCTTTCGCCTGGTTCACGCTGTACGGATAGTTGCCGGAAAACCCCGGCAGAATGGGCGCCGGCAGGAAGCTGAGAATTTTGGTGGCGATGGGACTGATGCGGTTGGCCGGGATCAAGTTATTGGGGAAGGCCGTGCGGCCGGTGCCATCCGCCGCCCCGGTGTTAGGATCGTAGATCTTGGTGGAAGCCGCCGTAAAATCGCCGTTGCGGTACGCCACGGTTGGCATGGTGATGTTGCCCGCCGCCGCCGATTCGCGATCGCGCAAGCCCTGGTAATCGCCAAAGAAGAACATCTTGTTCCGGATGATACGGCCGCCGAAAGTTCCGCCAAACAAGTTGTAGGTCAGGGGCGGCGTCTTCAGCAGGAAGTAGTTTTTGGAGGCCAGCGCGGCTACCTTGTTGAACTCAAAGACGCTGCCATGCCAGTTGTTGGTGCCCGATTTCAGAATGACGTTAGTAACCGCGCCGGTCACGCGGCCAAATTCGGCGTCGTAATTACTGGTCACCACGTCCACCGTCGCGATCGATTCGGCGGGGGGCACCACCACGGTCAGGTTGCCATTGTCCCAATCGTTATTGATCCCTTCAATCAGGAAGCTGCTGGCTTGCCGGAACTGCCCGTTCACATAGGTGGACAGGCTGTCCTGCGAGTTGTAAAAAGATGAATGCGGGCGGAAGGGCCGCGACGCGCCGGGCACTAAACCCAGCAAGCCCTGGTAGTTCCGGTTGTAGGTCAGCGGCATGTTGGCCACCGTCTGGGTTTCGATCTTGGTGCCCAGGTCGGCGCGGTCGGTTTGCAGCACGGCCGCCGATGCCGTTACCTCAATGGTCTCGGTTACGTTGCCTACTTCCAGCGCAAAATCCACGCGGACCGCGCTGTTGGCGTCCAGCCTGACGTTGGTCCGGATAGCGCGCTTGAAGCCGGTATGATCCGTGCTTACCGTATACGTGCCGGGATCCAGCAGCGGAAACGTGAAATTACCGGTGTCGTTGGTCTTCGCGACGTGGACGATATTGGTGTTCACCTCCATGGCCTTCACGTCGGTTCCAGGGGCCGGGGCCCCGCTGGCATCTTGTATGGTACCGAGCAGGGTTCCCTTGTCCGCCTGGGCAAAAAGGGCGAAGGGGATCAGGATGAAAGCGAGCGCAAAAATCACCAGGACGCGCGGGGCACAATGTGGCAGAACAGGACTCCTCAATCAAAAGCGTTTCCTCAGACTATATGCCAGTACGCGTTGTTTTTCAACTATACCCAGATGCTTGTCATTCGCGATGCTATCTTCGGGCGTGCCTCGATTCCAATTCTCCTCTCAAAAGCTGGCTCGTATCTTGGTAATCGCCCTTCCCGTACTCGCGGCGGCGGCGGGCATTGCACGATACGCGAACATCGGCAGGCAGTCCGACGGCAGCATCCTGATTCCAACCGGTCAACTGACTCGTCCCGCGGGCACGCACATTCAGGTCAACGATCGCCCACTCGGCATGAGCTTGAGCCAGGATGGCAAAACTCTCGCCGTCGTCACGGGAAGTAATTTCAACCCGCGGGCCGTCCATTTTATCGACACTGCCACCAAAGTGCTCAGCCAAACCGTCACTCTCAAGGACGGCTTTAACGGCGTGGTCTTCAATAAAGCGGGCAATACCGTGTATGTGGGGGGGAACGGCAACAATGATATTCCGGTACTGAACCGGGCCGCGGATGGCATGTTCGCCGCCGGCACGCCGATCGCGGTTCCGGCGGGTTCCGCGCCCAGCGGCGTCGCGCTCAGTCCCGACGAACAGACGCTGTACGTAGCCCTCAGTTTGATACACAAGTTGGGCGTGGTAAACGTGAAGACCGGCGCACTGACGCAGATCACGGTGGGCCGCTATCCGTATACCGCGGTGCCGGCTCCGGATGGCAAGCGCGTGTATGTAAGCAATTGGGGCGGGCGGGTTCCGACGGTGGACGATATCACCGATGGCGTCTATCCGGTGGTGGTGGATCCGCGGACCGGCATTGCGGCTTCGGGTTCAGTCTCGGTGGTGGACGTGGCCAGCAAGGCCGTGATCACTGAGATTCCGGTGGGCCTGCATCCGTGCGCGATGGTGCTGAATGGCGCGGCGGGCCTGCTCTACGTGGCCAATGCGAATAGCGACACGGTCTCGGTGATCGATACTTCCTCCAATACCGTGGTTTCGGAATTGAAGGTCGGGATCCGGGCGAACGCTCCCCTGGGCAGTTCGCCGAACGCACTGGCTTTAAGCGCCGATGGCAAGACGCTGTATGTGGCCGACGGCGGCAACAACGCCATCGCGGTGATTGATCCCAGCCACCCGGGGAAGCCGCTCAAGGGTCTGATTCCCACCGGTTGGTACCCCACCGCGGTGACCGTTTCGGCGAACGGGAAACAGCTTTATGTGGCGAATGGGTACGGTTTCGGATCCATCGATCCGCCGAAAGCGGCAGCGGGCATGGTGGCCGGCCCCTCGTACACCGCGCCAACCGGGACCGGACGTAGCTATCGATATCGCTACGGCGTGATCTCCGTGATCGATACGCCCGATACCGCCGGCTTGGCGAAGTACACCGCAACCGTGCGCCGCAACAACAAAGTGATTCCGCCTGCGCCGCC
This sequence comes from Bryobacterales bacterium, assembly GCA_038212805.1. Classification (GTDB taxonomy): domain Bacteria; phylum Acidobacteriota; class Terriglobia; order Bryobacterales; family Bryobacteraceae; genus JANXQZ01. Next base: position 8,648 of record JBBQUE010000045.1, read on the forward strand.
TGCGCGTCCCACGAATGCAGGATCGGTTCAGGCCATTCCGATGTACCCCGGCCAGAGTTCCCCGATCAAGCATGTCTTCCTGGTGATCAAGGAGAACCGGACGTACGATCAGCTCTTCGGGGACATGCCGCAGGGCAACGGTGATAGTAGCCTCGCGATCTTCGGCCGCGGCGTTACACCCAATCAGCATGCGCTGGCGGAGCAGTTTGCCCTGATGGACAACTACTACGGACCGGGGGATCAATCGGCGCTGGGCCACCGCTGGATCACGCAAGGCTTTGCCAGCGATTGGGCGATGAAGTACAGCAACGCCCGGAACGATCAGAACCCCATGCTGTTTGCGCCTACCGATTTCATCTGGGATGCCATGAAGCTGCACGGCAAAACTGTCCGGTCATTCGGGGAGCGGGGCTTGAACACCATTACGCCAGCGGCCGCCGGATGGACTGAGATCTATACCGACTTCGTCAACGGCACCACAAAGGTCACCGTCGCGCCCAGGGCCGTGATTGTGGGATTGCGCGATGTGTATTCGCCCAACGTCGCGGCGGCGGATTCGAAGATCCCGGACGTGGTGCGGGCCAAGGGCTTCCTGAAGGAATTCGCCGATTTCGAGAAGAACAACACTCTGCCCGACCTGTGCGTCCTATTGCTCTATAACGACCACACGGCAGGCACTTCACCGGGGTATCCCACCCCGCGGGCGCAAGTGGCGGATAACGATTTGGCCCTGGGCCGAGTGGTGGACGCCATCTCGCATAGCCGTTACTGGAAGGAATCGGCCATCTTTGTGACCGAAGACGACTCCCAGGGCGGCACCGACCATGTGGATGGCCACCGCACCGTGGGGCTGGTGATCAGCCCGTACACCAAACATGGCGCGGTCGACAGCACGTTCTACACCCTGATCAATATGTTCCGTACCATGGAGCAGATTCTGGGACTGCCGCCCATGAATCAATACGACATGGCTGCTGAGCCGATGTTCACACTGTTCAGCAGTTCGCCCGACCTGACGCCCTACGGCGCGATCAAGAACAATATTCCGCTGGATGAGATGAATCCCGCGGTGGCTGGCCTGCGCGGGCTGCAGCGGCAGTTGGCCATTGCCAGCGCGAAGATGGACTTCTCGGAACCGGATGCGAACCCGGCAGACCTGCTGAATCGCATCATCTGGCATTCGGTGAAGGGCTTCAATAAGCCGTACCCGGAGAACCAGCGCAAGCCCTAGTTAGTACATGGCCCAGCCACCGTCCACGTTCAGGGTCTGGCCGGTAAGGCCGTCGCTGAGCTCACAGCTCAGGAACATGGCGGTGCGGGCGATATCCAGCGGAGTGATGCGGCGCTTCAAGCTTTGGTGTTCCACCATGTTGCGGACCTGATCCTGAGTTACGAAGTTCTTCTCGGATTCAGTATGGATGGCACCCGGGGTGATGCAGTTGACGTGCACGTTCCGCTCCCCAAACTCCCGCGCCAGTGAACGCGTAAGGCCGATCACGCCGCCCTTCGACGCGACGTAATGGCTAAGGTCCGGCGTGCCCAGGTGGAACGTGACGGATGAGATGTTCACGATCTTGCCGGAACCCTGGGCCAGCATTCCAGGGGCCACGGCCTTGATGCAGCGGTAGACGCCTTTCAGGTTCACGTCCTGCATGTGGTCCCAATCGGCGTCGGTCATGTCGATGAAGCGGCGGCGGGGGAAGATGCCGGCGTTGTTCACCAGAATATCCACGCGTCCGAAATCAGCGTGAGCGGCCCCCACCGCGGCCTGGATTGCGCCGGCGTCCGTTACGTCCACGGTCAGGGCCTGGGCAAACCCGAACTGTTCGCGGATGGCGCCGGCGGCCTGGTCGTTGGCGGCGCTATCGCGGTCCAGCAGAAACACCTTCGCGCCCTGGGACGCAAACAGATGCGCGATGCCTTGGCCAATCCCTAC